>JAPLUH010000243.1 GCA_026397675.1 Verrucomicrobiota bacterium | reverse complement strand
TGGAGCAAGACCATGGTCCTGCCCGGATTTTCGCTCCTCAAGACGGTGGTCTTGGGCTTCTCGCTGGCGGCGCTGGCGGCGGGTTTATGGGTGGTGTACGGCGGCGGCGGCGACACCCGCTACCGGAGCCGTGCCGTGGTGGGACTGCTGCTGGCGCTGGCCGGTGTGATCGGCGTCTGGGGCATCGCCTTCTTCAGCTTCGAACTCGTGCGGTTGGTGCTGAACCAGAAGTTCCAGGCTGAGGGCCTGAGCGGAGCACAACTGGCCGGCAAATTGACCTACTGGACCGGCATCACCTCGATGATCCAAAATATCGGCGCCTTCTTCGGCGTCTACAGCTTCGGACTGCTCGCGCAGCGGGTAGGGCGCAAACCGGCCTTCGCCGTGTCGTTCGTCTTGGCCATGACTTCCGTGGCCTCCACGTTCTGGTTCCTGCGGGATTTCGGCGACCTGTGGTTGGTACCTCTGATGGGTTTCGGAACGCTGTCGGTCTTCGGCGGGTATGCGATCTACTTCCCGGAACTCTTCCCGACCCGACTGCGCAGCACGGGCACCAGTTTCTGCTACAACGTCGGGCGCTTCGTGGCGGCCAGCGGGCCGGCCCTCTTGGGGCTGCTGACCGGGGTCGTCTACAAGGACACCGGAGCCACCGACCCCGCCATGCCGCTGCGCTATGCCGGCGTGACCATGTGCTCGGTGTACCTCATCGGCCTCATTGCTCTGAACTTTGCCCCGGAGACCCGGGGTCAACCGTTGCCCGAAGAAGAACCCACCCATTGAACCAGCGCTGAAAGTCCCCCGATCGACCACGGATCACTTTCTTATTCCATTACCTCGTCCACTCCCTCCTCCCCATGTCTGAATGGCTCTTTGCGGTTTTGCTCGGCGTCATCGAAGGCGTCACCGAGTTCCTGCCCGTCTCCTCCACCGGCCACCTGCTCATCGCTGAACGTCTGGCCGGTCGGCATTATTCGGACCTCTTCAATACCGTGATCCAAATTGGAGCGGTGCTAGCGGTGGTCGCGGTCTTCTCCGACCGAGTCCGCAGCCTGTTGACCCGCTGGAGGGAACCGGCCAACCAAGATTACCTTCTCAAGCTGGCCGCGGCCTTTGTGGTCACGGCCATCGGCGGACTCGCCCTGAAAAAGGCAGGATTGAGACTGCCTAAGACACTGACTCCAGTGGCCTGGGCCACACTGACCGGCGGACTGCTATTCGTCGGCCTCGAGCGCTGGCTGTACGGGCGACGAACCACCGACCGAGTCACCTGGGCTATCGCCCTGGGCGTCGCAGCTGGCCAACTCATTGCCGCGGCGTATCCGGGTGCTTCCCGTTCCGGAACCACCATCTTGATTGCGCTGGCACTGGGCCTCTCACGAACTGCAGCGGCCGAGTTCTCCTTCTTATTGGGCATCCCGACGCTCATGGCTGCCGGGGCCAAGGAAACCCTGGATGCTCTCCGCCAGGGCGACGCCCACGAACCGTGGTCAATGATCGCATTGTCCAGTGCAGTCGCGGCCCTGACGGCCTTCGTGGTGGTAAAGTGGCTGCTGGGCTACGTGCGTTCCCACACCTTCACTGTGTTTGGATGGTACCGAATCCTAGCGGGCGCGGCGTTGTTGTTCTTGGCCTATCGGGGCTGAACTCCGAAGCCACTGTCTCCGCGTCATTCGGCCCGCACACTCACCCGCAGGAAGCGAGCCTCGGAGACCGGTTCCACAGATCCCGTCCAGGTGGCCAATCCCACGGACGGATAGCTCAAGACGCCGGAAGCCGGTGCCCACGTCGTCAAATCGACACTGCGTTCGACCGAATAAATTCGGTTGGGCCGAATTGCAAATTGGAGCGTCGGTTGGATGAGGGGACCCGTGAGGGTGATTCGAAAGACTTCTGAGGACGACAGCGGATCGGTTCCGGCCGTCCATTCAGACAAATTCGAAGCACCGTCCGCGTCGGGATCTCCCGAGGCCACCTGAGCGAGGTTCCCGAAACGCCACAGTTCCCAATCATCGGGCAATCCATCGGCCTCCGAATCGGTTGGCCCGACAACGAACCCTTCCAATTCCAGAACGGGACCAGGAAACAAATTGTCCTCGCGAGTGGACCATTGCGGATAAGCGCCGCTGCCGCCCAATCCAGTGCCGCCCGGCGTGACTTGCTTGGCCGGTGAGAGCGAACTCACCATGAGAGACAATCGACCGGAGGCCAGCGATCGGGCCACGTAGCCGGCGATCTGCGGGTCGGACAAATTGAGATCGAAGGTGAAGGTATTGCCCAAGGGCACACTTTCGCCCGGGTTGACCCCGACGGTCTGGCCCACGGCCCAGGGCCGGGCCTCGAAGGGCGGCTGTGTCCACGCGGCGTTGGCCTGCCCCACATGGTTGGCGATGTCGATGAGTTCGCCCTTCGGGTTGAACACGGCCGCGAACGAGTTGCGGGTGCCGATAGAAATGGTGTTCGAGGTAAAGGCTCCAACCACGCCGAAAGAGCTATCTTCAGTGTAACCCACCGCTTCGAATCCATTGCGGAAACCCACTCCAAAGATCTCAACCGGTCGGCCCGCATCGTCATCGGTTTGATGAGCCGGGTCCGAGTCCGGAAGGTGGGTCCGGTAGCTGTCGAACGAGGGGTCGTACAAAAACGTCACTCGCTCTCCGGTGGCATTATTTACCAAGTCGCGCCCCACCGTGAGGTTCAGGCGAACCCGCCGCAGGATGTACCGGCTCGGGACAGCATTGGTGGGAATCACCGTCTGAGTTTGCCAGCCCAAGAGAAACTCGGCATCGCGGGTGTCGAAGCGGGGATCGAACGAGGCGAACGTCGGGGCCACCGGTCGGGAACCTCCGGTCCCGAACTCGAAGGGGTACATCCATTTGTCCATGGCTGGGCCCAGCTGGGTCTTGAATTCGCCCGCGAGCGCCCCAAGCGCCAGCGCCGTGACCCCTGTGATGGCCATGCTATAGCCCCGTCTGCTGCTCAATCCACTCGGTGTTCCCAAACGCATGATTGCTTCAACCATCGGGGCATGCCTCTGGCCCGCAAGTCTGGGATTAGACCCAGATCCAATTCGCTGGAGAGACCGCCGTGAGTAATCGACTGCGCCGCAGGCAACTGGAAGTGGTGGAGGGCCAGCGAAATGGCCTCCACTTCCAGTGCCCTGCCAACGTCTGGGATGGGCTCACTCTCTAGGAGGAGTTTCCCTACCGAGGACGGGGCTCGAAGCGCAGGTAGACGGCCTTGAGGTACCGAGCTTCGTCGAAGGTCGCGGGATGATCTGGGGCGTGCCCGGTGTAGACTTCGTCGCCGAAGGGACGACCACTGCGTCGGGCCGCCTCGGTGACGGCGGCGTAGAACTCCTCGGGGGTTACGTGGGCCGAGCACGAGGCCGCTAGGAGCAATCCGCCGGGTCGCACCCGGGCGATAGACTGCATCGCCAACCGATGGTAGGCATCAATGGCACCAGCTCGCTCGGTCTCACGTTTGGCCATCGACGGTGGGTCACAAATGACGATATCGAATTGCTCCGTGCTCCGTTCTAACCAGGCAAAGGCATCGGCCTGCACCGAGTTGTAACGGGCGGCAGCCATGCGAGCATCGGCCGCGTTGAGTTCGAAATTACGACGGGCCGACTCGAGGGCGTGCGGGGAAATATCCAGATCGGTCACACTGCGTGCGCCTCCCCGGGCCGCATGCAGAGAGAACCCGCCGCTGAAACTAAAAGCATTGAGCACGTCCAAACCGGCGGAGCACTGCCCGATGCGCCGACGATTGTCCCGCTGGTCGAGAAAGAAGCCGGTTTTCTGACCCTTGACCACGTCGGACCAAAACTGAATGCCATCCTCTAGGAAGACCACCGAACCCGAGGTGTCGTCGCCCCAGAGGTTTTGGCCATCTTGATAACCGGCCTGTTCGAAGCTCGTGGTGGCGTTGCGGCTCAACCGCAGCACAATGCGTTCGGGCTTAAGAAATTCTCGCAGCCAACGGGTCAGGTCGGCGATGCGCGGCAACCAAACGGCCGAATACAGCTTTAGAACTAAGGTGCGGGCGTACTGATCCACCACCATGGCGGGCCAACCATCCGATTCGCCATTAATCCAACGCACGCCGTTGGTCTGGTCGGTCACGACGCCTTCACGGCGGGCCAAAGATGCTGCCATGCGGGCACGCCACCAGTCGTCGTCGACCATCACCGGTTTGCCGGAGTAGAGAGCGCGGAAGCGGATCGGAGAATCCGGATCGTAAAGTCCGAGAGCCAGGAAGCGGTCTTTGCGGTCGTAAACGACGGCGATTTCGCCCGAATCCCCTTCCCGATTTTTTTCGCGGATGCGTTCGGCATACACCCACGGGTGACCGGTTCGAATCGCGTATTCGGCGGCCGGGGTGAGTCGCAACCGCAGGCGGGGCTTCGCTGGACTGGCTGAAGACGTGGGGGATGAACTCATGCTTGGAGCGAGGCAAGAACCTCGGGGTCACGGACATCGACCCAACGGCCGGCAATTTGGAGGCCCGCGAGCAGCCGTCCCTCGGCTACCATCGCCGACAGGGCGTCGGTCAGCTCGTATTCGCCGCGCGGCGACTTTTCCAACCGGGCGGTGTAGGCAAAAAGCGAGGGCTTGAAGAGGTAAATACCCGCGTTGTACCAGACAGGTTTGCCAGGGCAGATCCAGCCTTCAGCGCGGAGGGTCTCCAACTGGGAGGCGCTGGGCTTCTCGACCAACCGGGTCAGGCAAAATTGCGCGTCATCAAAGAAGAACAGGCCTCCCTTAGTGACGTCCTCGGCGGCGGTCACCGTGAGCACACCGTCGAATCGACCGGCTTGCCAGCGTTCGATCATGTGGCGGTAAGTCTCGGGCTTCACCAAGATGTCTCCGTAAGTCAGCACGAAGTCGTCGTGCCCAACAAACTCCTTGGCCAGTTCCGGGGCTTTACCGGTGCCATCTTGCACCACCTGCCGGGAATAGCTCATCTCGACCCCGAAGCGGGATCCATCGCCGAAGTGCGACTCGATTACCTCGGCGCGCCAACCGGTAATCAAATGGAACTGGCGAATCCCCACTTCCTTCAACCCTTCGACAATGTGCTCCAAGATGGGACGCCCCTGCACCTCCAACATGGGTTTGGGGATCTCCTGGGTGAGGTCGCCCATTCGGGTTCCCTTTCCGGCGGCGAGGATGACAGCCTTGGTCATGATGGCTGACAGTGTGACCGGACCGACCTCGGGAAGGAAGCTTCGGAGAAACAAGCCTGCCAAAAAGCAACAAAGCCAGAGAGAGCCTGCAGCCCTCTCTGGCCTTGTCTCAACCGTCGGAAACCCGCGACCGGTCAGGCCAGTTTAACGGCTTTTTTGAGCTGAGCGCTCTTGACGGCCGCATCGACGATTTCTTGGCCGATCCGGCTGATAGCAAGGCTCACCGGCCCCTCCAGCGGCACATTCTTATCGAGACAATGCAGCAAGTACTGCACGGGGTTCTGGTGGGGGGCCTTCGTTGCCGGAGCGGCCACCACATGCGGCACAGGTTGCTTGCGGGTTTGCACCGTGACGTAGTCGTCGTAGTCGTAACTGCTCACCGAGCCCTCGGTGCCCAGGATCACGAATCCACACTTGGGCTGCGGCTGGATGATCCACGGATCGGTGAAGGTGCCCCAACGGGTCTCGAACTTGGAGAGGCCATGGGCGTAGCGGGCTACCACGATGCTGTGCTCATCGACTTCGAGCCCGGCGGGTTCATCGACCACGGCTGTGACTTCGATGGGCCGACGCCCTCCTTGGTACCAGGTGCCCAAAGTGGTTCCGTAACCCAAGTAATCGAGTAGTGAACCGCCGCCGTGAGCCTTCTTGTAAAACCAGGAGTTGGGCTTCTCTTTGGAGACTTGCGCGGGTGTCTTCTCATCCTTGTCGGCGCCATGGAACAAGGGCCCCCGATTGCCACCGATGTGCCACACGTTGAGCACCTCGCCGATTTTCCCGCTCGAGACCAGCTCGTAAGATTTGCGATGCGAGGCCACCCACTGGAGCGGCCAGTTGATCATGAGGCGCTGATCCTTGCCCATGCATTTGACCATGGCATCGGCTTCCTTCAGCGAGGCCGCGAAGGGTTTCTCGACCATAAGGTGCGCCCCGTACGGAGCCACCTTCTTGACCCATTCACCGTGCTTCGAGGCCGCCGGGCACAGCAGCACCACGTCGGGCTTGGTCTTTTCGAGACACTCGCGGTAGTCGGTGAACGCCTGATCCCGGGTGACCAGTCCCTTGCGCACCGCTTCTTCCATGCGGGCCGGCTGTTCATCGCTAATGCCGACGATCTCGGCATTCGGATGCTCGTGGGCGTACCGAAGCAAATCGCCCATGTGGAAGTGATCGAAGTTGATGCCAGCAATTTTCCAGGATCGTTTTTTCATTGGAGACGCGTGCTGAAATCTGGTGCCAAAGACGCCATGAGCGAAGCGCAAAATCAGCCATTGAGGAACGGCTTAGGGTTCCAATCGGTAGAAGCCCAACTCGCTCAGCATGGACTGACCTTCCTTACCCCGCATCCAGGCCACCCAGTCTTGGACCGCCCCTCGGTCGACCGGCACATGGACATACACGTAAAGCCGCCGCCACAGCGGATAGCGGCCGTTGCGCACGGTGGCTTCGGTGGCCTCCTCCGGGGGCTGTCCGGGCCGCTGGGCCAGACGCAGTCGTCGAGTTCCAGCACCGGGCAGCCCGCCAGAAAAGCCCAATCCTCCGGGATCGGCCGCCACCGAGGCCGCGACCTGAGCGCTGCCCTGCTACTCCCACGGAGCACCGTTTCCCGGAAGAATTCGTAGGTGCCTGAGCTGCTTTCCCGCCCATAGAGGACTACCGGCTGATCCTTGCCGCCCACTTCCTTCCAATTCCGGATCCGCCCTGAGAACAGGCCCGACAATTGATCGAAATCGAGGGCGCTCACCGGGTTGGACGGATGAACATGCACCAGCACCGCATCCAAGGCGACCGGGTACTCCCGAGGACGAACTCCGAAGGCCCGGACATAGGCCTCCACCTCGCGGGCTCGGATCTTCCGGGAGCACGTCGCTAGGTCGGCCGTCCGGTTCACCAGCGCCGCAACCCCGATCCCGGAACCGCCGCCACTCACCTCGATCCGCAACCCAGGATGAATGCCCATGTACGCGCTGGCCCAACGCTGAGCGAGCAACACCATGGTATCGGAACCCTGAACCGACAGGTCTGCGGCACACGTCCCACGGGACGCGGCCAGCATCCATCCCATCCAGAATAACCAAGCCCAGGGTTTCATCGGGCCGCATTGCCCTCCAGCGGGTGGCCAAAGGCAAGCCCTCCTCAAGAGGACTGCGCTGAATTTGGCCATTGATCCCAGTAGAGAATTCAGGGATTGGACGCGAGTGCGGATGAAACGTTTTCACTGGATATCCCTGATCGTGACGGGCCTGACCGTGGCCGCGTGTGCGGGGCGGCGGGGTGGGAACGAGGGTTCCGTGGCACACTCCACCCCTGCGACCCGATCCGGGAACAGTATCTACCGCGAAGACTGTGCCCGTTGCCATGGCCCTCAGGGCGAGGGAGTCGCCGGCCAATACGACGAGACCTTGTACGGCGAACAGTCCGTGACATCGCTGGCCCGGTACATCCACCGAACGATGCCCGACGATCGCAAGGAAAAGACCTCGGAGGCCGATGCGCGAGCGGTCGCTGAATTTATCCACGGAGCCTTTTATTCGCCCCAAGCCCGTGCCCGAAATACCCCCGCACGGATCGAGTTCAGTCGCCTCACCCAGCGACGCTACCGCGAATCGGTCGCCGACCTGCTGAGTGGTTTTACCCAGACCCGTCAAACCGAACGATCCGGAGGGCTTCAGGCAGAATATTTTCAGTCGAAGGGAATGAACAAAAAGGACAAGTCGGCCCTTCAGCGGATCGATCCCATCGTCCGCTTCGACTTCGGGACTAACTCTCCGACCCCGAATATTACGGCCGACCAATTCTCCATCGCTTGGAGCGGATCGGTGCTGGCGCCGGAGTCGGGCGAATACCAGTTCCGGGTGACGACCCCCAATGGCGCACGGCTTTACGTCAACACGGACCTGGCGGCGGGCGACAGCAATCGACGGGATGATTCAGACGCCAAGCGCGAAGAGGCTCTGGTGGATTTGTGGGTCAGTTCGGGTGGCGTGGAACGTCAGGGGTCGGGGACGTTGTACTTGCTGGGCGGACGCAGCTACCCGCTGCGCTTAGATTACTTCAAGTTCAAGGAGAAGACGGCCGCTGTGAGGCTCGAGTGGAAGCCACCGCATGGGCCCTGGACGGGAATTCCCTCCTCGGTTCTGTCCCCAGACGCATCCTCCGCAACCCCGATCATCGGCACTGCGTTTCCGGCCGAGGACTCCAGTCTGGGCTACGAGCGCGGGCATTCGATTTCCAAAGAGTGGTGGCGGACCATCACCCGAGCCGGAACCGAGACCTCAGAACTAGTGGCTGAACGAATCCCTCGCCTGGCCGGTCTCCCCGCCGACCTGACCAACCGCACCGAACTCAGCCGACGGATGCAGGACTTCTGCGCCCAGTTGGCTGAGCGCGCGTTTCGGCGGCCTCTCGATACAGAGCTGCGTCACCGCACGGTGGACCTCTGGTTTCAACCCGGCGTCGCTTTGGAAGACTCGGTGAAGCGATCGGTGCTGGCGGTCATGACCTCTCCACGATTCCTCTACCCGGAGTCGGAGGGACGTCAAGACAGCCATACGACCGCGGCACGTCTGGCTCTGGTGCTGTGGGATTCGCTCCCAGATGAAACACTCCGGAAGGCTGCCAACCGCGGCGAAGTCGTCACTCCGGAACAAATTCGTGCCCAGGCCCGACGCATGATCCAAAACCCTCGGGCCAAGGCCAAGCTGCGCGGGTTCTTTGACCATTGGCTCGATGCGGAGGCGGCCGATGACATCGCCAAGGATCCTAAGTCTTACCCGGGCTTCGATGCCGAGATGGTGCAAGATTTGCGAACCTCCCTGAACCACTTCGTAGATTCGGTGGTGTGGAGCGACGCTTCGGATTACCGACAATTGTTGTTGTCCGACGAGATCTACCTCAATGCCCCACTGCGCCGGTATTATGGGGTCGAAAGTTTGGGGAGCACCCAGCGTGGGGTGGGCGGAGGTGCCACCAACACCCTCGACGACGCCTTTGTCCCGGTGCGTTTCAATCCAGAGCAACGGGCCGGGGTGCTCACGCATCCGTTCCTCCTCTCGGCCCATTCCTACTACCGGTCTTCCTCACCGATCCACCGGGGCGTCTTCCTCACTCGCAAGGTGCTAGGCCGTTTTCTTAAACCGCCGCCGATGGCCATTGAGTTCATGGACGACCGATTTGATCCGTCGCTGACCATGCGCGAGAAGGTGACTCAACTGACCGAAAAACCTCAGTGCATGGCCTGCCATGCGACCATCAACCCGCTGGGCTTCAGCCTGGAACAATTCGACGCGGCCGGGCGGTTCCGCTTGGAGGACACTCGGAAACCCATCAACGCCACCTCCGAGTACCAGACGGCCGACGGCAAGACGCTGACTCTGCGGGGCCCGCGAGACCTCGCCCGCCATGCGGCCGAAAGCCCGGATGCCCGCCGCGGGTTCGTTCGACAACTTTTCCAGCACACGGTCCAACAGACACCCGACGCCTATGGGACGGGGTCACTCCAGAAGCTCGATTTGGCCTTCGAACACTCCGGCTGCAATGTCCGCCAACTGCTAGTAGAGATCGCTGTCCACACCGCCACCTTGGATCCGAAGAACCCGTCACGGAAATGAAGCCCTTCCTCACCTCCTCACCGCGTCGCCGCTTCCTCCGAGACCTGGGCCTCTCCGCCGCGGTCTTGCCGTTTCTGGGCGGATTGCCCTCGCTTCAGGCTGCCCCGCGCAAACGGTCTGCCCCGCGCATCGTCTTCGTCTTCACTCCCAACGGCACCGTGCCCAATGAGTTCTGGCCGGAAACCGCGGGCACCGAGTTCCAGCTCAAATCCATCTTGGAGCCGCTGGCTGCCTACCGGAACCAAATGCTCATTCTCAAAGGATTGTGCAATCGGGTCCGCGGCGATGGCGACGGGCACATGCGCGGCATGAGCTGCCTGCTCACGGGCATTGAACTGCTCCCCGGCAATATTCAGGGAGGCTCCGACACGCCGGCGGGCTGGGCCAGCGGGCCGTCCATCGACCAAGAATTAAAAACTTTCTTGCAGGGGCGACCAGAAACTCGGACCCGCTTTGGATCCTTGGAGTTGGGAGTGGGTGTGCCTCATCGGGCCGACCCTTGGACACGCTGGACTTACGCGGGATCCAATCAGCCGGTCGCTCCGCTGTCCGATCCCTACGAGGTGTTTGAAAAGATTTTCGGCCAGGTCAAAGACCGCGAGAACCTCGGCAGTGTCCTTGATCAGGTGCGTTCGGATCTCCAGCGGGTTTCGCAAAAACTGGGCCGAGAAGAACGAGCGATCTTGGAACGGAATGCGACACTCGTCCGCGAGATGGAACGGGAGATTTCTGAAGCCAGTCGCCAGAAACTGCGCGTGGCCGCACCGGTCCTAGAACCGGGCATCGGCAATGAGAACGACACCATTCCACAGGTTTCGCGCATGCAGGCCGACCTGCTGGTCAATGCCTTCGCCAACGACATGACCCGAGTGGCCTCCCTGCAATACACCAACTCGGTCGGGCAAGCCCGCATGCGCTGGCTGGGCATCGATGACGGCCATCACTCGCTCTCGCACGATCCCGATCTCAACACCGGCTCACAGGAGAAACTGGTGAAAATTAACCGCTGGTTCGCCGGCGAAATCGCCACGCTGGCCCGGAAACTCGCGGCAACGCCCGATCCGGATGGCAACGGATCCCTCCTCGACCACACCACAATTCTTTGGACCAACGAGCTGGGTAAGGGCAACAGCCACTCCCATGACAATATTCCCTTTGTGCTGGTGGGCGGTGGACTGGGGTTTGGCACCGGCCTTTGCCTGCACCTCGATAAGACGCCCCACAACCGCCTTTGGTTGTCGATTGCCCAGGGCTTTGGACATGATCTGACAACTTTCGGTAATCCGACGCTCTGCAGCGCTGGGCCGCTGCCGCTCGGCTGACCCCAAAAACAGCCTCTTGGGGCCTCGGATACCAGCCGGGCGTCTGGACAGACGGCTTACAGGCGCACTTGACCCAGTCCCAGTCCAATCTAGGATGCAATCCGAACCGCAACGTCTGCCGTTGGAGTCTTGCCCTTCTGCTCCGCCCTCAGATCTTCGCGGAAGAGTCACATCCATTTGAATCAATGAGCACTGCTGCTTCTCCGCAATCTTCGCCCAAGATTTCAAAAATCTCCGAGGCGGTCATCCGTATCGCCGGCAATTCACAGGACGGTATCCAGGCCATTGGCGGCTTCCTCGCCCGCCTCGCAGGCCGTTCCGAGCAAGAGGTCATGACCTTCATGACCATCCCGTCCACGATCTCCGGCGGACCCTCCATTTTCCAGGTGCGCATTGGCTCCGGCGAAGTGCTTTCGGCCGGTGACGAGGCCGACATGCTGTTGGCCTTCTACGATCACAGCTACAAGGCCCACCTCAGTTCTCTCAAGCCGGGCGGCATCGTGATTTACGATTCCGATCACATGAAGGCCGAGGACATCTCGGTCGAAAACCTCACCAAGTACCGCCATGTTGGCGTTCCCATTTCTTCCCTGACCGTCGAGGCCATCGGTGGCACCGGCCGTGACAAGGGTAAGAATGTTTTCTCCCTGGGTCTGCTCGCCAAGATGTTCGACCTGAATGTCACCAAGCTCACTCGCTTGCTGACGGAGCGTTTCACTGGCAAAGACCCCAAGGTCGCCGAGACGGCCCTGAATGCGTTCAATGCGGGTTACAATTACCAACTGGCCACCGCGCCCGAACTTTTCCAGTTCAACCCCGGTGAGAATGTCGGTCTGAGCCAGGTGGTCATGAGCGGCAACGAAGCCCTCGCCTACGGCCTCATCGCCGCGGGCGTCCGCTTCGGTGCTGGTTATCCGATCACTCCCTGGACCGACATCATGGAGCTGTTGCGCCGCGAACTGCCCAAGTACGGCGGCAGTTTCCAGCAATGCGAAGACGAAATCGCCTCCATCTCCATGGCCATTGGTGCCAGCTGGGGCGGACGCGTGGCGGTGACCGGTTCGTCTGGCCCGGGCATTTCGCTGAAGACCGAAGCTCTGGGATGGGCTGTGATGGCCGAGATGCCCTTGATCGTCGTGGACGTCCAACGCGGTGGCCCCTCCACCGGCATGCCGACCAGCATCGAGCAGTCCGACCTGAACATCGCCTGCTTTGGCGGCCACGGTGACAGCCCTCGCGTGGTCATCGGGACTTCCTCGGTCGAAGATTGCTTCTACACCGCGATCGAAGCGGTGAACATCGCTCGCAAATACAGCACCCCGGTCGTGATCCTCACCGACCAAGGCATCGCCACCCGGATCGAAGCCTTCAAGGAGCCCGATCTCCAGA
>JAPLUH010000114.1 GCA_026397675.1 Verrucomicrobiota bacterium | reverse complement strand
GTCTTGTCGCCCCAGCGATCCGGGCTGGCTTGTTCATCGACCACTTCCATGGAAAAGCCGCCGCCATCCGCGCCCGGAAACCAGTCCTTGAATCCGAAGTCTAAAATCTCCTCGCCCTGGGCATCGACCAACCGCAGGCGTTCCCCTCCATTGTCGAGGCGGCCGACGTATTGGCCGGCCACCGGCACTGTTGATCCGTACCGGGCCGCGAAGGCCGTGGCGTTGGCGACGATCACTACGCGGGCGCCGGGGTCCAATCGCTTCACTGTGCTGGTGGAGAAGTCGAAGTCCACGCCATCGACGAACCGGATGCCGGCCAGATCGAGCGACTCGCTGGGCGAGAGGTTGCGCAGTTCCAGAAACTCGAGTTCGTCGGGCAGAGACACACCCACGGGACCGGCCGGCGGATTGAAATGGATCTCGGTGATTCGCAGCCCGCGTTGCGCGGCGCTGGGGTCGCCGGCGTAGGTGAGTTGGTGCGCGGTCTTGCCCCGGGGATTGAGCAGCGTGAGCGTCTCGCCACGGGCCGAAAGCTGGCCAGAATACGGGCCCACCACGAAGAGTCCCTGACCTCCACGCGGCCCGGTGGTGCGGGCGCGGAACTGACGCACATCCGGGCTGACATACACCACGCTGTTGGAGGGCAGCACCGTGCCCGGGCGAAAGGTGAACTCGACGGCACCGTCGAGCTTCCAACCGCTCAAGTCCAAGGCGAGGCCTGAGCGGTTGGTGAGCACCAGGAACTCCTGCGCCTGGTTGCCTGAAACTGGGTTGAATTCCACGTCCAGGATTTCAGGGGCCGCGTCTTCCGGTTGCCTCAGGGGGATGCCGGCGTTGTTGGAATTATTAATGCCAATGGTCCGTGCCGTGTTGGTGATGCTGTGGGTGAGGTACCAGTGACGACGGCGCGGTTCGATGAACTGATTGAGCAAGTCGCCAACGCCTGCGGCGAAGGTCTTGTTGCCAGCCCAGGGTGAAACACCCCACTTCACGCGATCCAGCAACGCCTCCGGGCCGATGAGGTTGGTCAAGGCGACCATACGGTTCTCCAAGATGCGTTGTTCGAACGGAGTGCCCGGCGGTTGCACGAGCAAGTCGAGGATGGAGCGTTGGCGACGCAGGAGCATTTGGCGTGTTTCGGGCAATCGAACAATCACATCATAGAGGCGGTTGAAATTGCCGCCGGTGCTAGAGCCTCCGTAGAGCGGATGACTCTTGGACGCATCCACAGTGGCCTCCAGCGGGTTGCTGCCGCCGTAGAGCTGTCCCCACGACGCATTCATGTCGAAGGGGATGTTGCGCCACAGCCCGTCCCCGAAGGTATCCCGGTAGAGGCTCATGTTGGCCCACACGTCGTCGTTCTCGGCGCACCAGCGGGTTCCTGCCAAGTGGTTGATGACCTGAGGGAGGTCGAGCAAGTCGAAGACCGTGTTGCGCCGTGTCGTCAGCGGGGACGTTTCGCGGATACCGTTGGCCAGTTGAAGATAGTCGGTGCGGCTCGGATCGTTGTCGGGCTCGAGTTTCTGGAAGACGCCAGTGCTGGAGAAGTCTGGGGTCAGGTTGCCCACGGCCTTGTAGAGGGCGCCCCGCGGGTCGTAGCCCATGCGCTCTACT
>JAPLUH010000017.1 GCA_026397675.1 Verrucomicrobiota bacterium | reverse complement strand
TCTTGATCCTCCATTGCCGCGCCATGGGGATCGGTTGGGTCCATTGCCATTCCAGGGTGCCCAAGGCCCGTTCCTCGGCAATGGCGCAGGCCCCGGTGATGAGGACGATGAAGGTGCCGAGGATGCCGGCGTACAAGGTCACCCAAGAGGGATTCGCCGCGGCCACTCCCAATTCGCTTTCGGGAGCCCACTTGCGAACGAGGAGGCTCAGCCCCCAGAGCCCCACCAGGATGCCCGCCACCAGCCAGGGCACGACATGCAGGCGAAGCTCCTTGCGGATGAGTTGTGCGGTCGCGGCCTGTCCGAGCCACCGACGGCCGAGCCATCGATCCCAGGCCCCGGTGAGGGCATGGAGATCCGGTGCCGAGCCTCCTCCGGCGCCGCCCTCGCGCCATTCCAGTCGTTTAAACACCCGCCAGCTCGCTAGGGTCGTCGCACCGAGGTAGATCACGCCGCCGGCCCAAAGCACCCCTTGCTCCTCGCTGCTTAGATGAAACAAAAGGTCCGGATAAACCGGGGCATGGTACACATCTAGTAGGGTTCGGAGGATCATGTAGAGGGCCATCGGCACCGTTAGGGTGAAAACGAAGCCCGCGAGGGTGCTGCGGCTGATCAAGGTGAAAAACGGGGCGGAGGCCAGGCCCAGGATCAGGGAGCCCAGGGTCATGGCCAAGAAAAGCGGTTCGCTAGTTATGGATTGACTCGTAGTGAGGAAAAAGATCACGGCAGCCGTTCCCGCAATCCCACCGGCGACCCCGAGCTTCTCACGATAGAGATCGCCACGGCTCCGGGGTTGCACCAGCGATTGGCCCAGCGTGCGGTGTTCGAACTCGCTGCCGAAGGCGTTGGCGCAGATCCAGAGGCAGGCGAGGGCGAGCGCCAGGGCTGCAAAGCCGGAGAGACCTTCGAACACCCCTTTTGCCAACATCGCATTCACTCCCGCTGCAAGGAACGCGAGACTTGCTCCGGGCATCTGAGCCCCGGTTTCCATCTGGAGACTCGGGTTTGTCAGCAGCCCACTCCATTTCACCAGCAGGGCTAGCACGGACAGGATTATGGGCCAAGAGGCTAGACCAGGCAGCAGGGAAACCGGCTCCAAGGTCTCGGGGGCCATCATCCAGCCCAGCCATTGACCGGCTGCCGGGATTGTTACCAACAGCATCAGCGGAATGAGCCGAGGCCAAGGGCTGCGCCAGGGAATTCTCGCGGCGATCATGGCCGACCTCCCGATTTCGCCACTTCCATGAAGATCTCCTCCAAGGTCAGGGAACTCACCGTGAGGTCGCGGCCGCCCAAGTCCTCCAAGCGTTGGCGGATTGGGCCTGGGTCGCCTTCGAGCAGCACTTCCAGGGTCCGGCCCCGGCGTCGGACGGTACGTGCCCCGGGCAGGGCCGAGTCGGGCGGTGGGTCTTGGGCGAACTCGGCCTGCACGCGCAGGAACCGTGACCGGGCCTCGTCGGCGTCGGCGGTCATGACAGCCTTTCCGGCGTCCAAGATGGTGAAGCGGTCGATGAGCCCTTCGAACTCGCTAATCAGGTGGGTGGAGACGAGCACGGTGCGCTCTCCGGGATCGGCGTCCTGGTAAGCGCCGATGACCGTCTGGATGAACTCCCGGCGGATCAAGGGGTCGAGGCCCGAGGTCGGCTCGTCGAGCACCAGCAGTTCTGGCTCGGCGGCGATGGCTCCGATCAGGGCCAACTGCGTGCGCTGGCCCTTGCTCAGCCCGCTGGTGGGCGCGGCGGGATCAAGTTGGAAGCGCTCCAGCAGGCGTTTCTCGAGATCCGGGTTCCAGCGCGGCCGGAAGCTCGCCAAGTAATCGAGCGCCTCGCCCACGCGCATCCACGGATAGAACGCCACGAAGTCGGGCACATAGGCCAGGCGGGCCTTCACGGCCTCTTCTTCACGCACCGGATCCAGCCCGAAGACCCGGATCGTTCCCTGCTGGGGGCGCAGCAAGTTGAGCAGACACTTGAGGGTGGTGGTCTTGCCGGCACCGTTGCGGCCGAAGAAGCCGTAGCAGCGGCCTCGTTCCACGGTCATGGATAGGCCGTGGACCGCTTCGGTTCGGTCATAGCGGAGGCTCAGGTCGCGGATCTCGATGGCAGGAGTGCTCATAGGGGGCGTCGGTTCGAAGGTTCGGAGATTCAGTGGCGGGCAATGGTGCTGGCGATGTGGGCGGGAGAACTCAATCCCGCGGGGCTTGATGGTCTTTCTGGCGCAGGTGGAAGGCTTCCAGACGCTCGACCAAGAGCGACTGGAGTTCGGGATCTGGAATTTGCAGGTGATGGGCTTGTATGATCACCGCGTCGAGCGCCTCGGCCAGTCGGCCTGAGCGCACCGACTTGCGCAGCGGTGAGGCCCCGCCGTCTTTCAGAAAACAGCCCGAACCCTGGCGGGTTTCAATCACCGACTCGGACTCCAGCTCGGCGTAGGCCCGAGCGACGGTGTTGCGGTTGATGCGCAAGTCTTCGGCCATGGCCCGGACCGAGGGCAGGGGATCGCCGGCTCGGATCAGCCCGGTGGCTGCCGCCGCCTTCACCTGCTGGACAATTTGCAGGTAGACCGGGACACCGGATTGGAAGTCGATTCGGGCGATCATCGGGGGGCGTGACGATAAAGTGTCCTATGACACTAGGACAGTCAAACTAAAATCGTTCGAATGCCGCGCACCGGGAACAGCGTCGGACACCGACATGCGTTGGATTGCCCTTTTGTCGTCGCTCCCTGCTTGGGTCCTGCCCCTGTCGGCGGCCTTCCTGGTAGTCCGACCGGACGCCAATCTCGGGGGCAATGGCGTGCCTCATCACCCGTTTCGAACCTTGCCCGAGGCGTTGAAGGCGGCCGCAGCGGCGCGTGCGGCCAATCCGGATGAGCCAGTGACGTTGCTATTGCAGCGCGGGCGCTATGAATTGAAGGAGACGCTGAAGATCGGCCCGGCCCACTCGGGAATCACGCTGCGGTCCGCAGTCCCCGGCCAGGCCGTGGTGAGCGGTGGCCGCCGCATCACCGGTTGGAAGGAGGCTCCTGGAGGTCAAGGCCTCTGGGAGGTTCGCCTTCCGGAATTCACCAACGGCCGGCCGGCCTTCCATCAACTCTTCGTCAATGGCCAGCGGGCGCAGCGGGCCCGGACACCGAACCGAGGATTTTTCCAAACCCGTGCTGCTCTGGGAACTCAATCCCCCATCGACCTCCCGTTTCGCCCCGGAGACCTCAAGCCCGAATGGGCCCGATATCCGGATGCCCAAGTGGTGCTGCTCATGAAGTGGTCCGACTGGCACCTACCCCTGGTGGCGGTGGATATCGACAAGGGAGTCGCGGAACTGCTGGGCGGCCCCCGAGCCTCGTGGATGGACGAGCCGGACGCCCGCTACTGGGTGGAGAACGTGCCCGATGCCCTCGACCAACCGGGTGAATGGTATCTCGACACCCAGACGGGCTGGTTGAGGTATCTGGCTCCTCGGGGAGTTAACCTGAACCGGGTGCCGGTCGTTGCTGCTCGCCTCACCGAATTA
>JAPLUH010000471.1 GCA_026397675.1 Verrucomicrobiota bacterium | reverse complement strand
AGACTGATCTTTTTTGTTTATCTCGTAATGCAGAGTTGGAGTCCGGAAGCGATTCTGAACATTGATATCACTACCAGCAGCGCCAAAATCGAAGACCCGCAAACAATCTCTAAAGCTGAACCAACGAACACGCGCCTCAATGGTGGCGTTTTGAAGGTTAGTGAAAATATTTGGAGGAAGTTCGGCGTAGCTATCATTGCCATCGAGATCGAGCACCTTGTTCTGGCGAGTCACCGAAAAGGGTGCGCCTGGCTCCGGTGCTATCTCAACAGTCTTGGCACCCTTCACGAGTTTGCCGTGATACCCGTTGGTCGTCGCGTCCTTGCCGGGGTTCTGTAGGTCGTCGAAGTTCCAGAGCGCAGCCAGTTCCGGTTCCATCCCGGTCAAACGCGTGTTCATCGACTCCCGGATTTGCTCGGTGGACCGCGCGACTTTCCAAACCCGGAATTCATCCACCTCTCCAGTGAACGAGGGTAGCAGATCAAAAGGCATCATCAGCCCGATGTTGTTCGGACCATTGGTCGTCAAATTGAAACTCTTTGGCACATCATTCTTTGCCACCAACAGTCCGTTCAAGTGAAGCCGCATCCCATTGGTCGAGCACACCGCCGCAACATGATACCAGCGGCCAACTCGGATGTCGTCTGGTACCGTAAGTAAGTCCAGTTGCCCACCCGAGGACTGGGTGTTGATGAAAAACTGGATTTGACGTAAGTCCATCTTGGTTAACTGAAAAATCGTGTTCCATCTTGAGTCCCAAACTTCACCCAGGATTCGATGGTGGCCTCTTTAAAAGAGTCGAACACGCCCGCCGGTAATTCCACGTTGCCGCCTTTGCCATCCAGATCTAGAACACGGTTGTTTGCTAATGCGGGTTCCGCTTGAACGGCGGAGAGTTGCGCGAAAAACGCAGCCCCAATAGGCAGTCCAAAAAGGAATATGGAACGAAGTCTCATGGTTATACACTTACGCCTTAGATAGCCAAGAGATGACCCCACAAAGTGGCCTGGAATTAGTGATTCTCTCATTAGGTGCATAAAATTAGATTTGCCTGTGTTTTAACCATGAATCGCTCGCGTTTTTTCAAGCCCCGAAGTTCGAAAAAACCTGCTCGAATTTTGCTTTCGACCCCTCACGCTCAACCGCCGCAATTGGGGCCTCATCCCTGACATGCGCAAAACGGATCTGAAACGGATCATTTTTCTTTCGCCGAACCCCATTTTTTTTCAGATCGCTGATAATTGGGGGTTCGACGCACCGTCATTCTTCTGGGCTCGGACGCACTCTCTCCTGATAAGGTTGGCGGTATTGGCGTGCTGGAGATCCTCTTAAAAGCGAGCTAAACGGCCTTTTATATGGTTTTTTACCCTGAAAAACCTATTTCGTTATCGATAACAATAAATTTTTGATCGGTTACAGTTAGGTGGTAAACTGATGAAAATCCCTGTTGGGAGATCTGAACTGAATCGGAAGTTCGAGTTTGTTCAGGACCGGCCCCGTGTGGGATAGTTCCGTCTGAAAACCGATATGAAGCACGAATTCTGGAACGAACGGTGGCAGCAGCGGCACATCGGATTCCATCTGGGCCAGCCCCACGACTGGCTTGTGGCGGCCCATGAGCGGATTCCTGCGGCCTCCCGCATTTATGTCCCCTTGTGTGGAAAGACCGTGGATTTGGTGTGGTTGCGAGACCAAGGACACGACGTCATCGGCTGTGAATTTGTGGCCAGCGCCATCCAAGACTTCTTCCGAGAGCACGAACTCTCAGCCCAAACCGAACATCGGGAGTCCGGCGGCGACTCCTACGAATGCCACCGGACACCGGGCCTGAGCGTGCTACAAGGCGACGCATTGAATCTCAACCCGGCGCTCGTTGGCGGTGCCATCGACGTGATCTTCGATCGCGCTGCCTTAGTGGCCCTCGATCCGACCTCCCGCCAACGGTATGTCGATGGCCTGCACTCATTGCTCCGACCCGGCGGACACATCTTGCTCATCGCCTTTGCCTACGACCAATCCCGCATCGCCGGACCCCCTTGGTCCGTCGACGCCCCCACGATCGAGAGCCTCTTCGGTGAACGCTTCGCCATCGAAACCCTCGCCGTACGGGCCGAAGAGGGAAACCCCCGCTTCCAAGCTGCAGGAGTCCAAGAAATGGAAGAACGCTGCTGCTGGCTGACACGCAAAGACTGACGGCCACACAAGACCGCACCAGCGGCAGCGGGATCGGGCCGGAGCGAGCCTTGGAGGCAAACACCCGCACACTCCGCGCTAGGCGCGAAAGCTCCTCCTCGCCTGAGACTCCTCAGCGAGCGCAGGCCCGGTTCCGCGGAGTTGGTTTTTGGTTCCCCGGAGGCCGCCCGAGGACCTCCTTGGTAGGGACCCATCTCTAAAGCGGTCCGTGTCTGCGGACGTGGCGCTTTCGGAGAAATCGCCCTATCTCGGAAGTGCTTGGGTGAGGTTGGCTCCCACC
>JAPLUH010000231.1 GCA_026397675.1 Verrucomicrobiota bacterium | reverse complement strand
TTGGAAGGTCCGCGATCTGGCCTGCCCGGCCCAACTGACACCCAAAATTCTGGAACGACGACGCACCCTGCTTCAGGCGGTGGACACCCTCTCGGCACACATCCGCGGCAACGACCAGATGGCCACCTACGATGAGTTCGCTCAGAAGGCCACCGACATGATCTTGTCGCCCGACGCCCAGAACGCCTTCGCCCTCGAGAAGGAATCCGAGGCTTTGCGCGACACCTACGGTCGGAGCGAGTTTGGACAAAGCTGCCTGCTGGCCCGCCGTCTGGTGGAAAGCGGCGTGCGCTTCGTCACCGTGAACTACGGAGGCTGGGACCATCATGCGAAGATTTTCGAAAGCCTCGACAAGAAGCTGCCCGATTTCGACCGGGGTTTGAGTGCGCTGATCAACGACCTGCACGAGCGCGGCACGCTGAAGGAAACGCTCGTCGTGGTGATGGGTGAATTCGGTCGTACTCCCAAGATTAACAAGGACGCAGGACGCGATCATTGGGGGCAGGCCGCTTCCATGCTTTTCGCCGGCGCCGGAGTGCACGGCGGCCACGTCCTCGGGGCCACCGACAAGAACGGCGCCTTCGTTACCGATCGCCCCGTGCGACCCGCCGATGTGTGCTGGACGGTCTACGATGCTCTGGGCATCGATCCGGGTAAGACCATCGTCACACCGGAAGGGCGACCCACCCTCATTCTCGACGAAGGCAGCGTGGTCCAGGAGCTCTATGGTTGAGCCAGAGAACACCGCTGACAGTTCACGTCTCTGGAGCACTGGGAAGCGTCTTGTGTGCCTCTGTGCCGCGGCTCTTTTGTCTGTGCAAGGCCTGGCTGAGGGCCCGAAACCGGAGCCCAAAAAGCCAACCCCTCCGACCATCGCCGTGGTGCTGCCGCTCGGAGTGGAAGCGGGCTCCAGACAGAAACTCACCGTCCGCGGCCTGAACGTGACCAATGCCACAGCCGTCCGCCTGACAGGCCTGACTCCGGCCCTGACCATCGAAATCAAAGATCGTGGAGCGGCCCAAAAAATCGACGGTTTCGACACCCAACGCGTCGGAGACCAACGCTTGGAAGTCGAACTGTCACTCCCAGCCAACACTCCGAGCGGCACGAACATCGCGTTGGTGGTGGTTTCGCCCGACGGTGACTCCAAACCCTTCCCGCTGCTCGTTGCGGCGGCGGGCCGGATCGTCGCGGAGCAAGAGCCGAACAATGGTTTCCGCGAGGCAGGGGCCTTGGATGACGGAAAGACGGTGCGCGGTGCGCTGGAGACCTTGACCGATGTCGACGTGTTCCGCTGCGAACTGCAAGCCGGTCAAACCCTCCGTGCCGAAGTGATGGCCGAGCGACTCGGTGCCACGCTCGACGCCACCCTTTCCCTCTACGACGCCAAAGGGCGACTCCTGACCAGCAACGACGACGCCAAGGGCTTAGGGCGGGATTCGCTTCTCGAATTCAAAGCCCCTTCGGCAGGGCGCTACTTGCTCGCGGTGAGTGGCGTGACCGAGAAGGCCGGAGCGGCCTCCGTTTATTTGCTGACCGTGACCACAGCCCCCTGATTCCGCCCCAATCTCAACCTTCCATCCCAGCGATCCATCCGCTCAGGGTCACCCGCGCGGCTCACTTCAACCCTTCCATGATGACAAACTGGAGCCTCCTGCGACGGACGGCACTCGTTCAGCGGGAGACCGAGCTCACGGACACCTGGCAAATCATCGGCTGGTGGGAAACACGACGTGTTCCTTACAACCTCCTCGTGGGCATCGCTGGAGTCGTCTCCATTGCGGTCTGTTTGTTGGCTGTGGGTGTTGGCGGAGCCTTCTTGAATAAGCCCCTCCAGCGGCCCGATCCACCGCTCTTCGGGATCGTCCTCGTGTACGCCGTGCTCGCCAACGTCTTCTACTCCGGCGGCTGGCTTGCCGAACTAGTCTGGCTTCGACTGTGGCGCATCCGTCAGCCTCGCTTGGCCGTGCTCTCATTTGGTCTCGGACTTCTGTTTTCCATTTTGCTCACCTTGCTTCCCGCCGTCGCTGCCGTTTCGTGGGTCGCGTACACTCTTCTCACGCGACAGCCTCCTCCCACGTCCTGAGGCTCAACCCGTTTGACGAACCCGTTTTCAGCGAACCCACACCGTCCACTGCCACCCGGTAGCGACGCCACTAGAGGCCTCCGCCGGTTGGTCATTGGCGTAAACCCAAAAACCCGTTTAGGGTCCGATCCATCAATTCTTCCGGTCCAGTTCAAGTCTCAGGCGCAGGGCTACGATTTGTGGCGCTGTGGATCCTGGTGTTCTGCCTCGAGCCGCCACAGTGCAACTCGGCGGAACTGAACCCCGCGAAGGGCTTGTCTTGGTGGTCGCTCCAGCCTGTTCAGCGACCGGCCGTTCCCGGAGGTGAACTCGGGAAAGATAACCCGATCGACCGCTTCCTGTCCGTGTCCCGCGGCGTCCAACCAAAGCCCCCAGCGGACCGCCGGACGCTCCTCCGGCGAGTGCATCTCGACCTCACAGGCATCCCCCCAACACCCGAAGAGCAGGAGGCTTTCCTCGCTGATCCCTCGCCTGATGCCTACCGGAAGGTCGTTGATCGTCTGCTGGCCGATGAGCAGCACGCCGTCCGCTACGCTCGGCACTGGCTGGACGTCCTGCGATATGCCGACGCCGACGAGCGCATGACGGCCGCGCCGGGCATCCACCTGTGGCGGGACTGGGGCATTCGGGCCCTGCACGAAGACCTGCCCTACGACCAGTTCGTGCAAGTTCAGCTCACCGGCCGACGCTCCAACGAGCGCACCCAAATGTCGGCGACGGGCCACCGGTCTCAACGCGAGCCCCGCCCGGGCGATGTGTTTGCCCTCGGGTTCCTGTCGCGAGGGGCTGGGTCTGATCCACAAGAACTGGCCATGAACGCGGTCGACACCATTTCCAGCACGTTCTTGGGAATGACCGTCGCTTGCGCCAAGTGCCACGACCACATGTTCGACCCGGTGTCGCAGGCCGACTATTACTCGATGAAGGCGCTCTTCGACCCGCTGGTCCTTCGCAAGATGACGCTCGCATCGGCGGCCGACCTCGTGGCCGCAGGCAAGGCACAGGCCGAACTCGAACGTCAGCAGGCACCGCTCGAACGCGAACGCGACGCATTGCTAGAGCCCATTCGGCGCACCCTTTACGACGCGCGCGTCGCCATGCTCCCCCCAGAAATCCAGGTCGTCATCCGCAAGCCAGAACGCACTCGCAGCGTCGAGGAACAAAAACTCGCCGATGATTACTTTCCCATCCTCCGAATTGATGGCGACAAGATCGACGAGGTGCTCACCGAAGACCTCCGCAAGAAAGACCGCGACTTACGACGCCAGATTGACGACTTAACGCAAGCAATCCGGCGCACCAATTCCCCGGTCATCCCTGTGTTCCACACCGTTGAGGCCGACCCGGATCGGGCCCGTGAACAGCGCTACATATTGACCAGCGCCGATCCGAGTCGGTCCGAAACGAATCGACCGGTCCGCCCAGGATGGCCCTTCGTGCGCGGCGCCATCGACTTCCGAGAAGGGCGCGTCGAAGCGTTCGCCGACTGGCTCACCTCGCCCGAAAATCCCTTGTTCGCCCGAGTGGCGGTGAACCGGCTCTGGCAATGGCACTTCGGCGAAGGACTCCATCGCCAGCCCAGCGATTTCGGTCATCAAACCGGCAAGCCCACTCAACCGGAGCTCCTCGACTGGCTGGCCTCGGAGCTCGTCCGCAGCGGGTTTAGCCTCCGTCACATCCATCGCCTCATCGTCACGTCGACCACCTATCAACGGGCGTCGGAGTCTGAAGGGGCGTTGAAGCCCGGATCGGCCGAAGCCGCCCACCACCAGCACGACCCGGACAACCGCCAACTGTGGCGACACCCGGTGCGTCGCCTCGAGGCCGAGGCCATTTGGGACAACTTGCACTGGGCCGCAGGGCTGCTCGACGTGCAAGTCGGCGGACCGTCGTTCGAACCGGGTGAGCGCAGTGGCACAGGCAAAAGCACGCAGTCCGCGACGACTGCAACGACTGCTACAACCGCGACGAAGCGCCGTCGAGGCATGTATATCACTCGCGGCTTCTCCACGAGCCGCGAGGCCACGCCGGACTTCCTAAGGACCTTTGACGCGGAGGATGGCCGAGACCCCTGCCCCATGCGCACGCGAACGGTCACGGCCCCACAGGCGTTGTTCTTGATGAATAGCCCGGAAGTCGAACGGGCGGCCGATGCGCTGGCGGGGCGGTTGCGAGCCGAAGCCGGTAATGACCTTCCACGCGCGGTCGACCTGGCCTATCGACTGGTGCTTTCGAGGCCCCCGGAAGCGAAGGAACGGGAGCGGTCGTTGACCTACCTCGCGAATGATCCCCAGCGGCTGTCCCGTTTCGCCTGGCTGCTTTTTAACCTCGACGAATTCATCCATGTCCCCTGACTCGCCGACACGGGTTCCCCACAACGCCTCCGCCTTCGACCGGCGGCAGTTCTTGTTCCGGGCCGGGGGCGGATTTCTCGGCGTCGCACTCGGCGGCCTGTGGGCTGAGGCCGGCGAGATCCCCAATGCCATTGTGGGGCCTCACCTTCGACCCAAGGCGCGATCCGTCATCTTCCTGTTCATGGCCGGCGGAGTCAGCCACATCGACACCTTCGACCCGAAGGGCAATGCGCATGCCGGCAAATTGATCGATGCCGTGGGTTTCGGAGACAACCTGGCCGCCATGAAGCGCCCGGTAATTCCGTGTCACCGCACCTTCACCCGGCATGGCAAATCCGGCACTCCCGTATCGGACTGGTTTCCGCACATTGGCGGGGTCATCGACGAGATCGCCGTGGTGCGCTCCATGTGGTGCCACGAAGGCAACCACTTCCCGGCGGTCATCGAAACGTGCACCGGCCATCGGGGTCGCCAGTTCGATCACCCCTCCTTCGGCGCCTGGGTCTCCTCCGCGCTGGGCTCGGAGAATCGAAACTTGCCGACCTTCGTGAACATCGGCCGACCCTCCTCACCGGTGCAACTCACCGGCGGATACCTCGGTGCTGGGGTCTCGGCCACCCCATTCCAAGCGGGCCCCACGCCGGTGCCCAACTTGCATCCGCCCGAAGGCCTCACCGCCCGCGAACGCGATGAGCAAATGGAGCTCCTGGAGTCCATGAATGCCGAGTTCCGGGCACGACACAGGTTGCAGTCGGCCATCCAGGCCCGCACCCGGGCCTACGAACTGGCCGCCCGCATGCAATTATCAGCACCCGAGGCGGTGGACTTCGCAGCGGAACCCGCCCACATCCGCTCGATGTACGGCCTCGACGATCGGCACACCGAGGAGTTCGGGAAGCAATTGCTGCTCGCGCGACGACTCTCGGAGCGCGGCGTTCGCTTCATCCAAGTTTGCCATGCCGGCGGAGGCAACGGCGGCTGGGACTCCCACGGTGACATGAAGACCCATGAGCCCCTCTGCCGTGCCACCGACCGGCCCATCGCGGGACTCATCCGAGACCTTAAACAGCGCGGGATGCTCGACGACACCCTAGTGGTTTGGACCAGCGAATTTGGGCGCACGCCGTGGTCCCAAAACACCACCGGCCGAGACCACAACCCCAAGGGCTACACCGCGTGGCTCGCCGGCGGCGGCGTCCAAGGCGGCCTCGTGCATGGCGCCACCGACGACGTCGGTTACCGTGCGGTCGAGAACCCCCACTACTACAGCGACCTCAACGCCACCATCTTGCACCTGCTCGGCCTCGACCACACCCGCATGGAACTCCCCGCCCTCGGCCCCGTCTCACGCCTCGTCGAGCGCGGCGGCCCGATCCGCGAAATCCTGGCCTAATTAACGGCGGATACTCAGAGGGCACTCTCCACCCCGGAGACGCAGCCGTTCAGGATACCGGGGAAGGCTGAACCGGCGGGATGGCGCCGGACTTTTCCTGCTCAAACTGTTGCCGGGCGAGATCCATGGCGACCCATCGTTCCAAATCAGCCGATGGAACCCCTCGCGGGGGTGGCTTCACCATTCCAACGACGTTCCGGATGACTTGCACCGGCGTCCACACGATCCCCCAGGGGATTCCCCACCAACCGAGCCCCAGACTGAATAGCATCGAGCCCGCCTGTCGTTTGAGGCCACAGCGTCGGCATGAAATCGCCGGATGGCTGCTCCACGTGGTGACAAACAGCGCCGACCAGACCCGGTGAGCGGTGTGCACGTC
>JAPLUH010000161.1 GCA_026397675.1 Verrucomicrobiota bacterium | reverse complement strand
GGACTCGCGGGAAACAAGGCGCAGGGCGGGGCTGAGGATTCTCTAACCCGTGCGTCCGAAGCGCTTTTCCAAATCGCGCCAGCCCATTTCGATCATCGTGGGGCGACCGTGCGGGCAGGTGTACGGCATGGAGCACTTCTTGAGGTCGACGATGAGTTGATCGAGTTCTCGCCCCGAAAGCGGGTCGTTGGCCTTGACCGCGTGACGGCACACAGTCTTGGCAATCACGTCCTCGCCCAGTCGCATTAAGTTCACACCGGAGCCCGCGGCTTTGAGGGCGTCGATGAGATCGAGGGTGAAGCGCTTGGGGTGGTTGGACTTCACCATGGGCGGGAGTGCGTCGAGGAGGAATGTACGGTCACCGAACTCGCTCAGTCCGATGCCCATCCGGGTCAGTGTCTCGAGGTTGCCGCGCACAAATTCCGCATCGCGCACCGAGAGTTCCACGGTCTCCGGCAGGAGGAGTCGTTGGGAGGCCGCCTGATGACCGGCCTCGAGCCGCTGAAGCATTTGCTCGAAGAGAATGCGTTCGTGGGCCGCATGCTGGTCGAGCAGCACGAGCCCGCGTTCGGATTCGAGCAGCACATACAGACGGCCCACAACGCCGATGATTCGCAAGGGTCGCTGGAGTAGGGCGACGGGCAGCGCACCCGCACTCGACGGGAGCGGAGCGGCAGGCAGGTTGGGATGGGTAGGGTGGGCAGGGTGAGCCGAAGAAATCAGGTTGCTCGGACTCGAGGGCGCTATTGGGCTCTCGGTCGCCGCGGCCGGTGGAGTGCCCGGGAGGGGACGATCGGCCGGCGCCGATGGTGGGATGAACGCAGATTCAGCGGATCGCTGTGCCGCGATGGAATCGGGTTCGGGCAACCCCGCGGCCGGAGCCGCATCGGTCTCTGTAGTTCGGAGTTCGAGGGCAGGCCTCGTGGTTGCGGAGACGCCCGGTGAGTTCAGCTCGGCCGGTTCCGTGCCGGAGAATCCCGGCAGCAGGGTGGATTGGGGGGTGGCCGGGGCATGCGGAGTCGAAGGGTACCGCGTGGCCTCGCCGACTAGCATCGGGAGTCGCAGATCGGGGGTGAACCTCTCGGCTTCGGGGTGTGCTTGGTGAAACTTCAGTAATGTGTCTCGGATGGCCTTGGCTACCAGACGTCGCACAGCGGCTTCTTCCCGGAACTTCACCTCGCGTTTTTGCGGGTGGACGTTGACGTCGACGGCCGCCGGATCGATCTCCAGGAACAGGCAGCAGACAGGATAACGTCCGCGCATCAAGGCTGTGTGATAGCCCTCAGCCAGGGCAAAATGGAGCCCGCGATTCTCGACGGGGCGTTGATTGACGAAGAGGTGTTGTTCGTCGCGTGAACTGCGCGAGACACCGGGCGCTCCGATAAATCCCCACAAACGGAACCGCGAGAGTTTGCCCGAATCGCGCAGCATCCAAGCGTCTTCAATTCCGGCATCAGGTGTCTCTTCGATGCCGGCCGAAAAATCGAGCGGCAACCAGGGGGTTTCGGCACCGTGCAATTGGCGCAGCCGTTCTTTGAGTGCGGTGAAGCGGTCGGCATCAGAACTCCAAGGCACCGGTGGCAATTGCCAGGCTTGCCGGCCATCGGTGACGAAACTAAAGCCGACCTGGGGCCAAGCCAGGGCCACCAGAGTGAGGTAATGTTGGATGTGGGCGCGTTCGGTTTCTTCGGCGCGGAGAAATTTCCGGCGGGCGGGCAGGTTGAAGAAGATTTGCCGCACCTCGATGGTGGTTCCTGAGGGCGATGCTGCTGCTTTGACTTCGACGATCTTGCCGCCGTTGACCACGACCTGGGTGGCCTCGCCGGAAGTGTCTTCGCGCTCGCGGGTGGTGATGACGAACCGGCTCACGCTGGCGATGCTGGGCAGGGCTTCACCCCGGAAGCCCATGGTGGCGATGGAGGCGAGGTCTTCGGCGCGGGTGATCTTGGAGGTGGCGTGGCGTTCCAGGCAGAGCAGGGCATCGTCGCGGCTCATGCCCCGGCCGTCGTCGGTGACGCGGATGAGGCTGCGCCCGCCGGCTCCGATTTCGACGGTGATGCGCGAGGCGCCGGCATCCAGGGAGTTCTCGACCAACTCCTTCACGACGCTGGCCGGGCGTTCTACCACCTCGCCTGCGGCGATTTGGTTCGCCACCTGTTCTGGGAGCAGCCGAATCCGATTCACGCAGGTGAGCATTGCGTGTTCAGGGCCGCTCGTGGAGTCCAGAAAGGAGAAGAATGGCGATTACTGTGTTCGATGCTCTGGGTGAAGTTTGTTTCGATGGCTTGACCCGCTGTGAGGGGTTCCGTTGCATGGGTTAATGAGTGCGTTGCGCCAATGGCTGGGTGTGGGGTTGGGGTGAGCGATCTTGAATTGGGTTATCGGCGGGCTGATCACAAACAATCCGGGACGTGCCTGGCGGGTGCTGGCTGAGCGTCGGGGACGTGCTGGTGGGGCTGTTTAGTCTCCGGTATTTGCTGTTATCGCAGCGGTTTATCACCCGCACTGGACAACCTTGGGTGGCATCGACAAGGTTGAGATCCATGCTCGATTCGATACTTGCTCCGGGTTAGAAGATTCACGTCATTCACCGACGCCGTTTCGATCAAGAGCCTCATCGTCATTTTGTAGGGGTAGTGAACGACTACCGCGAGGGTGTGTTGCGGATGACGGGTCACGTGTATGCGGTGGATACGACGACTTATCAGTTCATCCGTCGTCCAGAACAGCGGACTCGGGTGGTTTCGGTGGTGAGTGGAGAGGTGATCGTGAACGTGATTCCCGCGTCGGTGGATCTTTCAAAGATCACCTACCGACAGGAGGGATCTGCGGTTCGTGTGAGCGACGGCAGTGACTGGCACCTAGACATTAGTGAAGTGGGTTGGCGCTGAGGGGCTCCGCGGGATGGGGCCTGCGCTCGCAGGGAACGTGGGGATAGATGGGGCTTTCGCGCTGGCGCACGAGGGGGCTTAAGGGTGTGGACGTTCCTATGCTTGCTCCGGCCCGGTCTCGCCGCTGCCTTGGGGTGGCCAGGTTGGGACGCGGTCCTGGGTTTCGGCATCGAGCCGAGGGTGGGTGGACGTTCAATGCGTCCGA
>JAPLUH010000067.1 GCA_026397675.1 Verrucomicrobiota bacterium | reverse complement strand
CTGCCGCCGCCGCGTGTGCAATCGCACCCCCCCTCAGAATTTGGATCGACCTCGACATCGGCCAACACCGCACCGGCATCGCACCCGATCGAGTCTCCGGCAGCCAGTTGCTCCGATCTCTGCTGGCCGCGGAGCCCACGTTGCGCTTGGACGGCCTGCATGCCTACGACGGCCATTTGGGCATCACCGATCTGGCTGAGCGCACCCGCACTTGCGATGAGGCCTTCGCGCCCGTGGCTGCCTTGAGAAGTCGGATCGAAGCCGAACTGGGCCGGCTGCTGGGAGTCATCGCCGGTGGGTCCCCGACCTTCGCCATCCATGCGGCGCGCGCCGATGTCTCGCTGAGCCCGGGAACCACTGTTCTCTGGGACGCCGGTTACGCCCACAAGCTGCCCGACCTACCATTCGAGCCCGCGGCCGTGCTCCTGTCGCGCGTCATCAGCCGTCCCGCTCCCCGGCAAGTGTGCCTAGACCTCGGGCACAAGGCTGTGGCCTCGGAAATGCCCCACCCCCGAACCGTCTTCCTGAACCTCCCGGACGCCACCGCTCTCAGTCACAGCGAAGAACACTTGGTGGTCGAATCGCCGGCGGCCGACGCTAGGCGTTTGGGCGATGCGGTCTACTCCCTGCCCTGGCATGTGTGCCCGACCGTGGCCTTGCACCAGGAGGTCTGGCTGGCCGAGAACGGTCGGGCCACGAGGGCTTGGACAGTGCAGGCCCGCAGCCGCCGCATTTCCATCTGATCACCGCCCCGAAATTAAAAGCCCATGCTCGTTGTTCATGTGTTGGTCGAGGTGAAACCCGAATCGGTGGCCGACTTCATCGCCGCCACCCGCGCCAATGCCGAAGCCTCACTGCAGGAACCGGGAGTGGCCCGCTTCGACGTGGTGCAACAGCAGGACAACCCCTGCCGGTTCGTGCTCGTGGAGGCCTACCGCACCGAATCGGCCCCCGCCGATCACAAAGCCACTCCGCACTACGCCACCTGGCGTGACACGGTGGCACCCATGATGGCCGTGCCCCGACAGAGCGTGCGCTACCACTCCATCCACCTTCCGGACTAATGCCTTCTCCGGCCAGCGCCTTCGAATTTACCCCACCGGAGCGCATCGTCTTCGGCGCCGGGAAGGTCACTCAGGCCGGGGCGCTCACCGCCTCGTTGGGCCAATCGGCGCTGCTGGTCACCGGCCGCGATGTGCGACGAGCGGAACCCGTGCGGGAATCTTTTCGATCGGCCGGGTTGAACTGGGTGGAATGGGCGGTAGCGGGCGAACCCACGGTCTCCGAGGTGCGGGCCGGGGCCGAAGCCGCCCGAAGCCTCGGTGTCGACTGCGTGGTGGCTTGCGGTGGCGGATCGGTTCTGGATGCCGGCAAGGCCATCGCGGCATTGACGCCTCAATCGGGCGATGTGTTCCGATTCTTGGAGATCATCGGACAGGGGCTTCCGCTCGAAAACCATCCCCTGCCCTTCCTGGCAATGCCGACCACCGCTGGGACCGGAGCCGAGGCCACACGGAATGCAGTGCTCACTTCACCCGAGCACGCGTTGAAGGTCAGTTTGCGGAGCCCGAAAATGGTGCCCCGCATCGCCTTGATCGATCCCAGCCTGTCCCTCGGGCTTCCACCCGGACTCACGGCCAGCACGGGTCTCGATGCACTCACCCAACTGCTGGAGCCTTGGGTCAGCTGCAAGGCCAACGGCATGACCGACGCCTGCTGCCGCGAGGGAATCCCGCGGATGGTGCGTTCGTTGGGCAAGGCCATCGCCGACGGCCAGAACCTCGAAGTCCGCACCGACCTCGCCTACGGAGCCTTCCTCAGCGGGTTGGCGCTGGCTCATTCCGGACTGGGTGCGGTCCACGGGCTGGCCGGACCCATCGGCGGGCGCTTT
>JAPLUH010000501.1 GCA_026397675.1 Verrucomicrobiota bacterium | reverse complement strand
GGAACCCACAGAACCTCTTCGCCTGCCTCCTCGAACTCACCGTCAAACTCGGCAACGAGGGATACTCCCCATCGGAAATCCAACAATTGCACCGCCTGATCGACTGGTTGATGCCGCTGCCCGACGACCTTAAAATCCAGTTCAGAAACCAACTCCAGCAACGCCTAACCGACAAAACCATGCCCCACATCACCCTCTTCGAAGAACTCGCCCTTAAAGAAGGCCTCGAGAAAGGTATCCAGAAAGGCATCCAGAAAGGTCTCTTGGAAGGCCGCCAGGAGGGCCTTGAAAAAGGCATCGTCCAAACCGCCCGCGAGGCGATTCTTGATGTTCTCGATACCCGGTTCGGCGAGGTGCCTGACTCCGTGCGCGAGCGCATTAACAGCCTCGACGATGATCGTACCCTCAAGGATCTGCTGCGCCGCGCCGCCCGAGTACCGAGCCTCGCCGAATTTTCAGTCGGTCTGTGAATCCACCCCTCGGCAAGCCCGGGGAATGGATGGTGGGTTACCATCGCGAGCGATGGCCCTTACCCGCCTTCGCGGCGCTTCCGGGCCGCCAGGATCGAGTCCTCTCGGCCCGCACGTGCCCTCGGCGCTATCGGAGAAATCGCCCCCTCCTACCATCCTCAGGCAGGGCTCGGATCTCAGCTCAACTGATCGAGGCGTCCGGTGCTGTCGCCGAGGCGCTCCGTTGGCGCGCCCATCCGGTCGAGCATCGACAGGAATAGGTTAGCCATCGGGGTGTTCTTGGCATACCGGACATGGCGTCCCGGTTTGATGGTGCCACCGCCCCGCCCTGCAAGCAGGACCGGCAAGTCGTGGTGGGCGTGGGACATGCCGTCTTCAATGGCGCTGCCGTACACGATCATCGAATTATCCAGCAGGCTGCTGCCATCAGACTCCCGCGTGTCCTGAAGCTGTTTTAGCCACGCCGAAAATAACTGCATGTGGAAGACGTTGATCTTGGCGATCTTCTCCTTCTTGTCCTCCTTGCTCTCGTGATGAGACAGGTCGTGATGCCCCTCCTTGACCCCGATGACCGGATACGGGCGATTGCTGCCATCATGGGCCATCACGAAGGAGCCGATCCGTGTACTGTCGGTGCGGAACGCCAACGTCATGATGTCGAACATCAACTTTACGTGATCTTCGTACTTGGCCGGAACTCCTTGCGGGCGGGTGTGGTCAGGCAACTCGACGCCCACCTTGTCGGCCATGGAGATGCGACGCTCCACATCGCGCACCGCGCTCATGTACTCGTCGAGCTTGTGCTGATCGTTGCGACCCAGTTGGCCGTGCAGACGCTGGGCGTCCTCTAACACAAAATCGAGAACACTGGAACGCCGCGCCTGCCGCCGAGCACGCACCTCGGCCGATTCACCTGAGTCTCCTGAAGTAAACAACCGGTCGAAGGCCAGCTTCGGATCCACTTCTGGCGGCATGGGCGTGGAGCCCGATCGCCAGGATACATTGAAGGAGTAGGCGCAGCTGTAACCCGAATCACACTGGCCGGAAAGTTGCCCTCGGTCGGTGCCCAGTTCGAGGCTGGGGAACCGGGTGTGGTTGCCTACTTTCTGGGCGGCCCATTGGTCCACAGACACGCCCACCCGAATGTCCGCGCCCTGCGTCTTGCGCGCCTGGCAGGCCGTCAAGAATGTCGCCGAAGCCCGGGCATGATCGCCGGCTCCGTCGCCATTGGGGCGGGCCTTGTCGTGTGCCAACCCGCTCAGCACGGTGAGTTGGTCACGCACCGGAGCCAGCGGTTGCAAAATACGAGGCAACTCGAAGGACGAACCGGTCTGCTCGGGCGTCCAGTGCTTCATGAGAGCCCCGTTCGGGATGTACACGAAGGCCATCCTCAACGGGGGCTTGCCCGCCGAAGCCGCAGCACCCGCAGCAGCCCCCAGAGCGCGAACAGCCGGAGCCGATGCCAGAAACGGTAACGCGACCGCGGTACCCAATCCTCGGAGAAAGGTTCGTCTCGGCTGATGTTCGAAAAGGCTCATAACGATGGGGCTTTGGACGGCTGAACTTGATAACGAATTTAACCCTGTTTCAGTTGAACTCAAGGTTTCCAAGCAGACGAAGTCGGAGTTTTCGAGTTTCCCTGAATTATCACGGCCCAAACTTTGGCGTCCGGCCCGGAATTCGTTAGACTGCACCCCATGCGGAGCCGCTTGTTGCTACTAACCTGCCTGTGGGTGGGTTCGGCATTCCTCGGCCACACCGATCCGGCCACGCCCCCGGCGAATCCTCTTCCGGCTCCCCCGTCCAACACCGCGTCCAATACCGCCCCAATTTCTTCGGCCGCCTCAGCGGTCCGGAAAGGGCTTCAGTGGAACGCCGCAACCGATCGCTACGCGGCATCGATCCCCGGATGGCCTATCCAACGGGTTTTGGCACGTTTGAGCGGTCAAACCGGCTGGCGGGTTTGGATCGAAGATGGGATCGAAACCCAAATTCGGGCCCAGTTCCGAAACTTGCCCGCCCGGGAGGCGTTGCCGCGGATCCTCGGTGGATTGAATTATTCACTCACCACCTCCACCAACGGTCGCCGGGAACTCAAGGTGTTCGCCACGCAAGCCCGTTCCAGCACCCGAGAAATCGTGGCCGATGAGGGCGACGGAGTAATCCCCAACGAATTGATCATCCGCTCCAAATCCGGCTCCCCCATCGATCTGAAGCGGTTGGCCGGTCTCGAAGGAGCCCGCCTGGTGGGAACCAACGGAGTGGCCGGAGCCTATCAAGTCCGCTTTGATTCGGAGAAACAAGCTGCGGACGCCAAGCAGAAGCTGGCCAACGAGTCGGAAGACCTCGCGGTCGAGAACAACCAACGGCTCGACTCCCCGGATGCGCCGGTCGCGGTCTCCGGAATAACCGCCCCGCCCTTGCGATTGACGGCCACGGTGCGACCCGATGGGAACCGGCGGGTGATCGCGCTCATCGACTCGGCACCGCAACCGCTGGCTCCGGCTTTCCAGTCCTTCCTGCTGCCCACCGTCGATATTGTGCCGGGAGCCCCGGCTTCGAGCGGCCCATCGCACGGCACTTCCATGGCGGAGGCGATGGTTCGTGGCCTGAGCGCCGGATCGACTGAAACCAGTACCAGCACCCGCATCCAGCCGTACAATGTTTACGGTGCCAGCGAGTCGGCCTCGACGTGGGACGTGGCCCGCGGGATCACACAAGCCGCCCAAGACGGTTCCACAATCATTAACCTGTCGCTCGGCAGTGCCCAAGACAGCCCCTACCTCCGGGACGTCATCCAGCAGGTCACCGGTCAGGGAGCGTTGGTCATCGCCGCGGCAGGCAACAATGGCACCGCCGATCCCTTCTACCCGGCGGCCTATGATGCAACGCTGGCGTTAACCGCCACAGGACGCTCCGGGCAACTAACGCCCTACGCCAATCGGGGAGGCTTCGTCGATCTGGGTGTACCCGGTTCGACCGTGGTTCAGATGGATGGGCAGTCGTGGGTGGTTCAGGGCACGTCGGTCTCGGCCGCCTACGCCTCAGGCATGGCTGGATCCTTGGCTCAAAACCCACAGACATCGCTGGCTCCGGTCCGCTCCAAGCTCATCGAAACCTTCCCCATCCAGCGGGCAAAGGGCCCCTAAAACGGAGTCCTTGCCCCTCCGGGTGCGGTCACTCGCAGTTGGTTTTAGCCCCCCCCGAGAGGACGCCCGAGGACCTCCTGGATAGGGGCTGATCTTCGAGCGGTCCAGCTCTGCGG
>JAPLUH010000516.1 GCA_026397675.1 Verrucomicrobiota bacterium | reverse complement strand
CTGCTTCTTGCAGAACGGGCGTTTGCTTTTGGCGGCTTAAAAAAAAGCGGAGCGGGACTGAGTGAAGGGGACTGAGTGAAGGAGTGACCGGATTCAGTTGAACTCTCCTCAAGACCAATCGCAGAGCGCCGACACCGCGGCGGCAGAACCATCGCGTAGCCAGCCATCAAGCTGAGCGGGATCCTTCAACTGTTGACCCCGAATTCGGGGCACCACAACAAAGCGGGTGTCGATCTCGCTCAAGGCACTGAGATCGCTCCAGAGTTTCTCGAACTGGGCCACCGGAAAAACATCTTCCTGGCCGTGTCCCCAACGCTTCTTCACATCCTTAATCGTGACATAGGTCGGTAGCCGACTGGCCATGATGCGGATGGCGGAGGCAATCTTTGATTGGTTCTGGGAACGGATGTCCTCCCGCGTTAATCCGAAGGCTTCTAGCAGCCGGTCGAGATGGATCCAGGTCGTCATGGAGTTGTAGAAGCGCAACCGGAACTCATCTTCCTCTCGCGGCATCGCCAATCCTTCAACCAGCCGCGGGTGGCCATTGACCCGAGCGAGGCCACCCCCACGGTCTTCTAGCCGCCGCCCAATTAATTCGAAGGTGAGACAAGCCCCGCTGAGGACATGCTGGCCCAACAACGCCGGATCCACAGAGGCCCCGAGCGTGTCGATGTTGTGGAGCAGCAGGTATTTGAGCTGGGGTCGCTCACTCAGAAGACCGGCGAGCACGCCGTTGTGGAACAAATTGGGAACTTCGAAGAAATGGCCCACCGGATGCAGGCATTGCAGCGGTACGTTGTCGGTGTAGTCGCCGGCCTCACCGGTCGCCAAAGCCCAGCCAATGAGGGCCGATCGGAGACTGTCACGGACCTTCTGCTGTTGAACATCGAGCACCTGTTGGGGCATTTCCTCCCAGGCGAAGCGAAGATCGCGTTCTGTCGGGATGAGTCTCAGCCCGACGCTGCGGCCAGGTGACAGAATCAAGGGCCCGGGGTAGCCGTAGCCATCGACTTGTTGGAGGAACCGCTGGGTGGGTTCGTGGGTGAGGTAGCTCGTAGTGAACAGGTGAGGCAAGACGTGGCCCGCGAGGCGACCGGAGCGCCGGGACTTGGCCAGGTGGGTCTCGATGAAGGTCCGGTGCTGGCCGGCGAACTTCGCGAAGGGATGCAGCGCCTTGCAGGTGCCGGCGCCGCCGGTCCAGCGTGATCCGGCTCCAGCCGCTAAGGTTATTACGGCCACCTCACCGGCTCGCAACGCCGCCTCACCGGCAGCCCGGACCTCAGGCGGCACGGTGGTTGAAGGGTTGTCCCAACGGAGGATATCCGTTGCTTCGACGTCTTCGATCCGGCTATCGGCACGGAGGCGATTTTGGGCCAGTCCGATGCGACCCTCCCGCAGATCTGAGCGGATTTGCTCATGCTGAGCGGGATCGAATCCGTTCTCTTCGAGCAATCCCTGCAATCCGTTGCGTTCGCTCGCACTGTTTCGGGAGCGAGGCAGGAGGGCATCGAACAGGGTCTGGATCATCCCGCCCAGCTCCGGACGCGTGCGAGCGGCCATTCCCACTCGATCGAGTTCAGCCCGGCGAGCCGGGGTCAAAGAGCGGCGATCGGCGCGCAGCAGGGTAGGCACCGTGAGCGCATAGTAGTTGGGCGGCATTAGCGCATCCTCGCCGGAGAGCAAGTCGGCGACGGTGCCGTGCTCGTTGATGGCATAGTCGAAGACCACCGGATCCATGGCGAAGGGCAGTGCCTCGGCCAGGCTGCGTTTGGTCTCTAGCATCAGGATTTGGAGCCGTTCCTGGGCTTCTGCCTTCCGCTCTGGTGCAAAGATAAAACCCATGCCGCCGCCCGACATTCCCCCGAGCATCCAGAAGCCCCAGAAATCAGCACCAAACTCGGTCTCGCACTGCTGGATAAGCCGCTCGGTGAAGTGGTTGGAGGCCCAAGGGATAATGGCCTGCAGGGGTTGCCGAAAATTGCGTGTGGTGGCTTGGCCGACGGCGTGGATATCTCCGCGTCGCAGTGCATCAACAATTTCGTCCAACACCCCAAGCGCCTCCTGGCGGCCCGACCATTCGGAGGCGGAGCGCAGGAGGTATTTCTCGGTCACCATCTCGAGGATGGGGCCCACGTTCTGTGCCATGCCTCCATGGACCACCACCAGCGAGTCCATCAGCGCCCGGCGTGAGGACTCCGGGATTTCTTGGCGGCTGAAAACATGATGGGTGGGCATGAGGCATCCCCGGGAAATGCCCCATTCGGGATCGTCTTCTGTGGCCGCAACGCCCGTGATGAGCTTGATACCCGGCCAGACGCCCCCGGAGTCTTGCCATCCGCCGCCGGAGCCGCCGAGCCACTCGCCTAAGAGGGCCCGAGCCAGAACAAGCCGACGCTCCGATTCTTCGAGAGGCCCGGTCAATGAGGCGGCCTGTCCGGTGGCCCGCATACAGACGCTAATGAGCGAACCGAGCAAATTCGTGCTGACCGCCAGTCGCGATCCCTTGGGGATGTCGTTGACGCTGGAACAGAGTTCGAGGCCGCGTCCCGGACCGACGATGCGCCCGAGCAAGTCGGCCAGTGATTGGCCGGAACCTTCGATGCCCGGCGGAACCACGCCCGCGGCAATGACGGCCGCCTTGAGCAACCCGAGATGGTCTTTGGCGAAATCGAAGACCTCGCTCAAAGCGGTGATATCAGCGGTCGCACCGAGGTCCACCGAGGTGAGGCGGAGCACGGGTTCATCGAGAACGCGCAGCCAGGCGCTCACGGGCGGGCGAGGCCGCGAATCGCGTCCGTGGACTCCGAGGTCCACGGAGATGTTGAGCACCTTGGCCCCC
>JAPLUH010000242.1 GCA_026397675.1 Verrucomicrobiota bacterium | reverse complement strand
AAATCGGCCAGTTCGGTCTCTAGATCCGGTGGAAGGTCTTTGGGCAGTGCACCTTGATTCTGGTGACGGAGTTCCCGGAAACGGTACTGGGCTCGGATGAGACGATTAATGCCTCCCACCTGATGCTCATGGAGCAGGTGGGCGAGGAGGTCGCTGGTGGCTACTGGGTAGCGCGCGAAGGAAAATTGCGTACCGGGCTCTAGGGGCGTGGCGCTGAGTTCACCTTGGTAGAGTCGCCCCATCCGATTGCCCCAGTGTTTGTCAAAGCCGCCGGTGCCCGTGACGTACCAACCGCCAAAGCGCTCAGCCAGCGGTTGGCTATGTCCCGACTGGCCGGGATGGAAGGTGTCGAGGCTGCCACCGCCGGGACCCGGAGCCACGGATTTTACGGACAATCCGGGGACTTGGAGCGTGTCCTCATTGGCGTGGCAGTTCATGCAGCGCCGGGCCCGCTCCACCACCACCCGGGAGTCGCTCCGGGGAATGTCGAAGATGTAGAAGACGGCCCCGAGTTGGGCGTCGATGGTAGCGACCTCAATTTTCCCGCCAGGCACGTAGCCCAGGTACAAGTCGTCGCTGAAATAAAGGGCCCGCGGATTGCCCGGGTGGATGAGGCTCAGTTGCAGGCTGGTGTTGGAGAAGACCAGTAATTGGGACGACTCGGGAACGTCGAGGGCCGCCAGCAGGCTTTTGAGGAAGGCCCGTTCACTGGAACGGTCTAAGGGGAGACGCCCCTCCGCCAGTTCAGGAATGAGGCGGCTGAAACGGTCGACGGCCGTTCGTTGGAAATAGCGGTGCGGCTCAGAATCTAAATCAGGCTCCCACTGCGATGAGTGCGCTATTCCGATGAGGCTCATTAGCCCAAGCAGCCCCAGGGATGCGGCTCCGACCGACCCTCTCCGATGCAGTGCGCCCTTCATGGGTTTCAAGGTGTCACCGACCCCGGGGTCGGACAAATTTCAAGATCGGATCCATCTGGCTCATTAACTCGGTATCGCGCGGCAGGTTTAACTGGTCCCAATAGCGTTGTTTGAAGGGGTTGAGATAGGTGCCCAGCGCCTGATCATTGGCCTCCGTTTCGGGAAGCACCTCGGTCCACCAGGCGTCGTAGGCGCTCCGTAGGCGGGCCACGATTTCAGGGTGACGGGCGCTGAGGTCTTGGCTTTCCCCGGGATCGGTTTCCAAATCGTAGAGTTCGCGGTGGTTCACGAGTTTGAAGCGGGAGTTCCGGATGGCGCACAGTCGGTACCGAGCGGCGGGTGCTTCGCCATAGTCCCAGCGACCGAAGTGGGTCACGAGCAATCGGTCTGCCCACGGTGCCTGTGGATGTTCGAGCAGCGGCACCAGAGAGCGGCCCTCGACTTGGTTGCGGACGGGGGTGAGGTCGGCTCCGGCCAGCGAGGCCAGAGTTGGAAAGAGGTCGATGTGGGCCGTGAGCGCCGCGCAGTCGGTACCGCCGGGGAGTCGGCCTGGCCAACGCCAGAAGGCCGGCACGCGGGTCCCCCCCTCGTAGGCGGTCCCCTTCATTCCGCGCATGCCTGCGTTGAAGATCCCGTCCACCGAATGCCCGTTGTCGGTCTGGAAAATCACCAGAGTATTTTGGCTCAACTGCAGCTGATCTAAACGTGCCAGCAATCGACCGAGCGCCGCATCGAGATGGGCAATCATGGCATAGTAGGCCACGGCATTGGTGGATAGCCCGCGGTTCCGATACGGTGCGGCCCATTCTTCGGAGGGAATCACGTAGGGACCGTGTGGGGCATTGGGCGTGACCATGGTGAAGAAGGGTTTCCCTTGAGCTTGGCACTCGGCCATCCAGTCGCCGGCTCGGTCCATGAAGACATCGGTGCAGTAGCCGTGGGTCTTTTCAAAGCGGCTACCATTCCAGAGGGCTGGGTCGTGGTACTGGTTGTTGGGGGCATCGCCGCAACTCCCCGGGAAGGTTTGCCCAATGCCACCACCGCCGTGAATTAACACTCGGTCGAACCCGCGTCGTTCTGGCAGGTAATCGTCTTCATCACCGAGGTGCCATTTACCGAAGATCCCGGTGGTGTAGCCTGCCGTGCGGAGCACATCGGCCAAGGTGACCGCATCGAGCCGAAGGCGTTCCCGCTCAAAGATGGTGTGGGTGACTCCATTGCGAAACTCGTGCCGGCCTGTCAGCAAGGCTGACCGGGTGGGAGCGCACGTCGGGCTGACATGATACTGCGTGAATCGGAGGCTTTGCGAATGGAGCCGATCCAGGTGCGGGGTTCGCAGGATGGGGTTTCCGTGGCAACCCAGTTCGCCATAGCCCTGATCGTCACTCATGATGAGGACGATGTTCGGCCGGCTTCCGGCGAGACGACCGGCTGCAGTTCGACCGGATTCTGGCGGACGAGAATTTCTCGGCACCAACTCAGCAGCCGTCGCTGCGAACACGATCCAGAGCCCGATCCATATTCGGCAAAAAAGTTTCATGGCTCTGGCTGTTTCTGGGGAGTTCAGTCTGGGTAACCGTCCGGGTGCTTCACATGCCATTCCCAGGCCGTCTGTACAATTTGGTCCAGGTGCGGGAAGCGCGGCTGCCACCCAAGTTCGGTCGCGGCCTTTTGGGCGGCGGCGACGAGGCGGGGCGGATCTCCCGGGCGGCGGTCTTTCTCCACCACCGCGATCGGCCGACCAGAAATCCGCCGGCAGGCTTCGATGACTTCGCGCACCGAGAAACCCGAGCCGTTGCCCAGATTGAAGAAGCCATGTTTGCCGGGGGCGAGGGCTTGGATATGGGCCTGAGCGAGATCGGCGATGTGAATGTAGTCGCGGATGCAGGTGCCGTCGGGCGTCGGATAATCGGTGCCGTAGATATCCACTTGAGCTCTCTGTCCCAAGGCGACTTTTAGCACGTTGGGAATGAGGTGGGTTTCGATGCGGTGGTGTTCGCCGAATTTCACGCTGGCCCCGGCCGCGTTGAAGTAGCGGAAGGCCACGAACTCCAAGTTGTGGAGGTCGCGGTACCACGAGAGAATCCGCTCGAACATGAGCTTGGACTCGCCGTACGGATTGACCGGCCGCTGCGGCAGTGTCTCGTCCATGGGCATCTTTTCGGGGATGCCGTAGGTGGCGCAGGTGGAGCTGAAGACGAATTTCCGGACGCCATGAGTCACGCAGGTGTCGAGCAAGTTGATGCCGGAGGCGACGTTGTTGCGGAAGTATTTGGAGGGGTTGGTCATCGACTCGCCCACCAGCGCGTGTGCGGCGAAGTGGATGACGGCCTCGGGCTTCACTTGGCCGATGACCGAGTCGATGAGGCTGCGGTCGCTGAAATCCCCGCCCACGAATGAGGCTCTCGAATCTACGGCGGAACGGTGGCCTTCGGAGAGATTGTCGAAGACCGTGACTGAGTGTCCGGCATTCAGGAGTTCTTCGACGCAGACCGAACCGATGTATCCAGCCCCGCCGGTAACAAAAACGTTCATGGCTCAGTGAGTATGGGATGGTGGTTCCGCAAAAAGCCAGAAGCCTTGCCGGCCGTCTGGGCGTGGACACCTGTTGACGGAGAATTGGGAATGAGGAACCCGAGAGTTGCAGACCCTCCCAGTTCCCCTTGCCCGACTGGGGTCCGACCCGTTTAAATCCGGGTTTGCCGTGGAAGCCCCACGGCGGTGAATTTTTCGAGAAAGAACAACCCACATGGCCTACACCACCTGTTCCGTCCCTGCCGGCGGCAAGATCAGCATCCAGAACGGTAAGCTCAACGTTCCCGACCAACCCATCATTCCTTTCATCCGGGGTGACGGTACCGGCCCGGATATCTGGGCCTCCGCGGTGCGGGTGATGGATGCGGCCGTGGCCAAGGCTTACGGTGGCCAGCGCAAGATTTCCTGGATGGAGGTCTTCGCCGGAGAGGAGAGCTTCAAGCGCTTCAACAACTGGTTGCCGGACGACACCGTCGAGGCGTTCCGGGAGTTCCTGGTGGGAATTAAGGGTCCGTTGACGACCCCAGTGGGTGGAGGCATCCGCTCGCTGAATGTGGCGCTCCGCCAAATGCTCGATCTGTATGTGTGTTTGCGTCCGGTGCAGTATTTCGCCGGCGTGCCGAGCCCGGTTAAGCGACCGGAGCAGGTGGACATGGTCATCTTCCGCGAGAACACCGAAGACATTTACGCCGGTATCGAATACGCGCCTGGGACTCCGGAAGCCCAGAAAATCTTGGACTTCATCGCCAAGGAATTTCCCAAACAGTTTTCCAAGATTCGTTTCGGTACCACTCAGGCGGCGGCCGACTTCTGGAAGATGGCGGGCAATGAGGGTTTCCCGACCGACATTCAGGTGGGTGTTGGGATTAAGCCGGTGAGCTATTCGGGCTGTGTGCGCCTCATCCAGAGCGCCATTGAGTACGCTATCACCAACGGGCGTAAGTCGGTGACCTTGGTCCACAAGGGCAACATCATGAAGTTCACCGAGGGAGCCTTCCGCGACTGGGGCTACAAGGTGGCCAAGGAACACTTCGGAGCTGTGGAAATTGATGGCGGTCCGTGGTGCAAGATCCCCGAGGGCAAGCCGGGTGCGGGCATCGTCATCAAGGATTCCATCGCTGATATCGCTTTGCAGCAGGTGCTCACCCGACCGACCGATTTCGACGTGATCGCTACTCTCAATTTGAATGGCGATTACTTGAGCGATGCGTTGGCGGCTCAGGTGGGTGGCATCGGCATCGCTCCGGGCGGCAACATCAATTACATCACTGGCCACGCCATTTTCGAGGCCACTCATGGTACGGCGCCCAAGTACGCCGGTAAGGACATGGTCAACCCGGGCTCGGTGGTGCTCTCGGGTGAAATGATGCTGCGTCATCTTGGTTGGATTGAGGCGGCCGATTTGATCCTCAAGGGTCTCAACGGGGCGATCGGTTCGAAGAAGGTGACCTACGACTTCGCTCGACTCATGGAGGGTGGGACGGAGATCAAATGCTCGGCCTTCGGTGACAATCTCATCGCTCACATGTGAGCTTAGGGTGAGAGCTGGGAGGTGGTTCGGGTTGCTCCGGAATCACCTCCCGTTCTTCGTGGATGAACCCTCGAGGCCCTTGTAGGCCGGGTCTCCTGACCCGGCGTCTGGAGCTCGCAAGAAGGCTCAGAATTGCGTTGGGAACGCTGGAGGGGGCTGCGGTCTCGGTGCGGGCTTCGCGAGACCGGACCTGCGCTCGCTGGAAGGCGCAGAGGGAAGAGATTTTCGCGCGGTGCGCGAAGGGATGAGGGTGTTTGCCTTCAATGCTCGCTCCGGTCCGATCCCGCTGTCGCCCGGGGTTGTCGAGGTGGCCGGGGTGCGCGGGGTGATGCCTGAATCAGTGTTGGGAGTTGTCGTTGGAAAAGGACTTTCAGGCGGGTGCCCGGCTCTTCATGCGCTTTTGTAGGCCCCTGGGGTTTCTGTTATCCTGTTGAACCCCTCCGGATAAAGCTGTTGCCGGGGCGGATTCCTGTCCTATCCTATGGGTTCAATTGTTGACGCGATGAACTCCGAACTGACCAAGAAAGCCCTCGAAATCGTCGGGAATCCCAGCACCCTGGTGAATCTCATGTCTCGCCGGGTTCGCCAGCTCACCTCGGGCGGCGGCGGCGGCATGTGCCGTCCTCTCGTGGAACCCCCAGTGGGTGCCGGTATCGCAGATATTGCGCTGCTCGAGATCATCGAAGGAAAGATTACCTTCGAATCCACGATGGAAGAGTCCTCCGAGGCCGCTGAAGTAGTGGTCGGGAAGCCGGCTCCTAAGCGCCGCCGCAAGACGGTGGCAGCCTAAGAAGAGTTGCTGCTTCGGAGCCGAGTTTATCGGAACCGATTTTTTCCTGAGCCCATGGTCGTCGCGCCGGAGAAGCCCTTCTCCGGCGTTTTGCTCTTATGTCCGAAATTGTCACCAACTCTAAAGCCCGGCGGGATTACCACATCCTCGATACCTACGAGGCTGGGTTGGTTCTGCGAGGCTCTGAGGTGAAGTCGGTGCGGGCTGGCAAGGTTCAGATCGCCGACGCCTTCGCGAAGGTGGAGCGCGGGCAGGTGTGGCTGCACAACGCTCATATCGAGGAGTACATTTTTGCGACCCATGAGGTCCACGCACCGAAGGCTCCCCGCAAGCTCCTGCTCAATAAGTCCGAGATCCGGAAGTTGGCGGACTTGGCCAATGTGAAAGGCAATTCGTTAGTCCCTTTGTCCCTCTACTGGAAGGGCGATCGAGTGAAGCTGTTGCTGGCCATTTGTAAGGGCAAGGTCGAGTACGATAAACGTCAGGATGTCCGTAAGCGCGAGGACGAGCGCGAGATGCGTCGAGCCAGTGCCCCCCTGCGCCGAAAGTAACTCGGCTTTGGGCAGCCCGCGTTCTAGGGGGTCTTGCTCATCACTCTGTTAGGAAATGAATAAAGCCGACCCCGCCTAAGGCGCAGAGGTCGGCTTTTTCAATGCTAGGATTCGACGCTTGGATTTGAGGGCGGATAGAGATCTGAGTGAGGATATCCTCAGGGCTATCTCGTAGGACCTATCTCCTGAAAGCTTCTGCGTGGGTCCGCTTCAGCATTTAGGCTTAGCGTTTGAGTTCCAACACTGAGTAGGCTGCCTTCGGAACCGGTCGCAAATCCCAAATGAGGCCGGTCCACGACATCATTTTCAGCGTGTAGTAAGTGATATCTACCTCCCACCAGAAGAAACCCTGTCGTACACAGGTCATGTGCTGGTGGTGGTTGTTGTGCCAGCCCTCTCCGAGGGTGATGAGTGCGAGGATGAGGCTGTTCTTGCTGTCGTCGTCGGTCTTGTAGCGGCGGGATCCAAACACATGCGCCAGCGAATTGATGCAGGCTGTGCCGTGGAAGAGGGCAGTGGTGCTAATGAAGAAACCCCACACTAGCAATTGGCCAGCGGTCACCCCCAGAGAGGGCGCGAAGTGATGGAGCAGTGAGCCGATGCCCGTCAAGGAAAGGGCGAAGAGCACTGGGACCAGCAGGTCGTAGCGATTGAGAAACACCAGCTCTGGGAACTTGGACAAATCTTTGATGCGACTGTAATCGGTCGGGAAATTCTTGGAGCAGGTAATCCAGCCAATGTGGGCCCAGAGGAAACCCTTTTGCCGCACCGAGTGCTTGTCATCGGGGTCATCGGAGTGCTGGTGATGGTGGCGATGCGACGCGGCCCACCACAACGCCCCGCGTTGGACGCAGGTGCCGCACATCACCGCAAAAATAAACTGCATGAAGCGGGAGGTGCTGAAGGTGCGGTGCGAGAAATACCGGTGGAAGAAACCGGTGACGGAGAACATCCGAATGAAGTAGAGGGAGACTGCCGTGAGGACGGCCGTCCAACTCCAACCGGTCCAGATGACACCCAGGCAGCCTAGGTGCAGGAAGAGGAACGGAAGAGTGCGGACCCATTCGACTTGTTCGGGCTTTTCCTTCAGGGCCAGAGCGCCGCCGGGAATGAAGTCGGAATCCACCCATTGGGCCATGGATATTCGGACATGTCGAAGAGCTCGGATGATGACGTTATCAGACATGAGTCACAGACTGTTTTCAGTGTTTCCCTCCGGCCAGTCGAGTTCATCACCAGACCGACGAAGTAACCGTAACGTGCCAGAAGATAGAATTTTTTCCAATTCTCTTTGAGGTAAAACCCCTGCAGCACTTGCTTTAGCCAAAACAGGATCCGGTGTGATGACCTCAAGACACCGGCGAGGTCGCTCCTTGGATTGAAGATCTAGGGCCCGGTATTTTTTAACGGACTGCGGTAGAGCGGTGCGCTTTCGATTTTATCGCTCGTGTCTGAGGTCCTGAGGTCGTGAGAGGCTGCGTTCAGTGGGTGGCCGTGCAGAGTAGGTCGGAACTGTTTAGGCCGAGCCGGAGGCAGAGGCGGGCAATCGTCTGTCGGCCCACGGAGTCGGTGGTTTAGGGATGGAGAGGTTTTAGCTCGAAGATTTCTCCGGGTCGGGTCGCGAGGCTGGCCCGGTTTGCAGGGAGCGCTTCCAAGGAGTGTCCCTTCCGCAGCACTCCCCAAGGCTGACCGGGCCAGGGGTTTTGGATGACGCATTCGCGCCCCCGCTCGCTGCGGATTTGGACAGATTGAACTCGTCCTTCTCTCAATTGGCTGCTCACCAAAAACGCGCCTCGGGCCCGCAAGTTTCCAAATTGGGCGGCCCGATCTCGCGGCCAGGCCGGGAACAGCCTCAAGACTCCATCGTGCGATTGCAGGAGCATCTCATTGATCGTGGCGGGCACGCCTGAGCAGTTCTCGATGCCACCACCTCCACCAAAGATCATAAGATTAGGAAGCCCAAACTCGGTGACTTGGCGGCGCAGTTTGCGGAGGAGATCCTCGGGATCATACCCCACTCGAGCGGCTCCCGGAAAGGTGATGCTAAATCCATTGAAGTGTCCGATCCACTCGCTCTCAGCCCAGCCCCGGGCGTCGTCTTGCAACAGGCGCAGCATTGCAGGATCTGAACCTAGGCCGAGGACTCCCGTGGGCCAGACCATGCCCATCCATTCGAGGCGGGTATTGTTGCGCGATGGCCCGATCCGACTCGCGGCAGGCCCGGCCTCGGCCCCTCGGATGCGTCGGATGCCATCAACCTCCACCGTGGGGAAGTCGCTGAGCCGCCCGAGAATATCCCGCCATCGGTCGCGCCGGTCGGCATCGGTACCTAACTCCGTGCTCACGTCCAGCATCCCTTGGAAGAGCATTCGCACGAGTCCCAGGGACAGGCTGTTGTTACGGTCACTGCCGCCATCGCCGACCTCGCCGGAGGCATCGTTGCGGATGACGTAACGGCCCTTGTCTAGGTGCAGGTAGTCTTCCCAGAACAGGGCAGTTTCGCGCAGGAAGGGATAAACCTTTTGCGCATAGTCCCGGTCGTAGGTGTGATAAAAGCGCAGGAACATGTTCACCGCGGCGAAGGCGGCATTGCTCTTTTGGCCGAGAAACATCCGGCGGCCTTCACCAGGAATACCATGACCATCGGGCATGAAGGAGGTCTCCAGGCCGCGGGGTCCCACGCCGACGTCGTAGTACAGTCCCCGCACTTTCAGGAGTTCTTGGGCGTTGGTCCGCGCGGTCGGCAGGTAGTCGAGAATGGGGGCATCGTAGGGCTCGGCCAATTCGGGATGGTTGGACGCGAACACGCCCCACCACGGTGCCTGATGATTGTAGTTCAGATGATAATCGGCCTGCCACGAGGGACCGTCGGTGGTCGTCCAGTTGCCGAAGAGCGAGGGCGGAAACTTTGGATTTCGACTGCACGCAGCCATGAGGTAGAGCGAACCGTAATAATACCGCTCGAGCAGGGGGTCGCCGATTTCGACAAAGGACTGCGACCAGAAATTCTGCCACCACTGACGATGTGCCGAGCGGAGGGTTTCGAGACGTTCCGGGGTGAGGGCGGCGATCCGCTTCTTGGCATCATCGAGCGGATGGGCGGATTCCTCATCAGTGACCACGGCCGCGACCAGCACGATGGGTTGTGCTGGCGAGAGAACAAAACGGTCGGCCGACCAGCCATCGCCCCGGCTCCAGGGCAGTCCGGGTTTGCGATGATGAAACAGGCGAAGGGCCACCGCCGCCTCGCTGGCCTTGCGCAACGGTTTCTGTTCGAGAGCGATCGATGAATCGGTGGACACAAAT
>JAPLUH010000206.1 GCA_026397675.1 Verrucomicrobiota bacterium | reverse complement strand
GCTTTGCCCTGAGTCTTTACCCGAAGACCGCGAATTTTTCCGGAGACTATGTTCTTAAGTTCGACGCCTTCTTGAACCATGCGTCCTTTGCAGACAGTGGAGTCGGAACCTCTGAGTTCCTGACGTTCGGTTTGAACCACTCGGGAGATTTGGTCAACTGGGGCGTGCTGTCGGGAGCGGAGCAGCGAGAGGATTTCGCGGCCGAGGCCGTAGGCGGGAGCGGCAGTGATGGCCTCTGGTTTGGGGTTGTCGGAGACGATGGCGCAGCGCGGGGTCTTCAAAGCTGGGAAGGACAGGCCGGACAAGCCAGTCGTTACCTGGAAGGCGAAGCCGCGGGGGTTCCAGACCGCGACGGCAATGGTAACCCGGATGACGATGGCAACGAGCCCTTCCTTCGAACCCAGTTTCCGTCACCGCGGTTCGAGGCCCCAGGTGTCCTGGGTAAGCGGTGGGTCCAGGTCGAAGTGAGTCAGGTGGGTGACGTGATTACCTGGAAGATCGATGGGCGGATCATCAGCCGTCGCACTAACACGAGTCCCTGGAAATCCGGGCGAGTGATGGTGGGCTACATGGATCCCTTTGCAGGCGTGGCCGAGGTGAAGGGGGAAAGTTGGCTGCTCATCGACAATCTTCGCGTTGAAACGGTGCGCACCGTGGTGGTCAACACCGCCGACAACGCCTCTCCGGCGGGTGATGGGAAAACCTCTCTGGCGGAGGCGCTCAAAGACGTTCGCTCCAATGACCGCATTACCTTCAATATCCCTGGTGCTGGGCCGCACTATCTGGTCACACCGACCTTGGGTTATCCGATCATCCAGGCCGACAACGTGTTGATCGATGGCTTGAGCCAACCGGGAGCTTCGGCCAACACCAATGTCCTTCAGGGTTCCGACACCGCCCAATTGCGGATTGTTCTCGATTCACGGGCCGGGGGTCGCTTCGCACTGACCGACTACGGAGATCATGGGTTTGGAGACAGCGAGAGCGCGATGTTACCGATTCTCAATTCTCGTAACTTCACCCTTCGTGGTGTGGCCGTGCTGAGTGCGACCGGTGGCGATTCCGCTGAAGACCCGTTTATCTATGGCGTGGCGTTGGTAGGGTCTTCGACCGAGGCCCGTATCCAAGGTTGCTGGTTCGGCGTTGATCCGGCCAAACCCACGGCTCTGGGAGTTCGCGGTGGTCGTGCCGCAGTGGCTTCCTTCAAGTGGGACAATGATATCACCTCCGAGGGATTGGTGATCGGCACCGATTCAGACGGTTTCGGGGATTTGGCAGAACACAACCTGATCACTGGGCAATTGTTGGCCGTCCATTTGGAGACTCCCAATGCTCGGATTTCAGGCAACCGCTTCAACTATCTCCCCAATGGGTCGGTCTTCGATTATTCGCAAGTGGCGGGCTATCTCGGGCAATTCACCGACATGGAAGCCATTGAGAACGGACGAGGCCATTTCATGCTCATTGGAACCGACGGGGACGGCATCAACGACGCCAACGAGCGGAATTATTTTGGGCCGCTCAATTATGATGTGTTGGTGGAGTTTTGGCGCACGGCGACCGGCGTGGTCATGGCCGGAAACTCTTTTGGATACGGACCGTCGGGATCGGTGCTCTTTAAAAATCCGACCCCGATTAGCCTCACCACGGTCCGGAGCTATTCGACCCTCCGGGTGGGTTCTGACTTCAGCGGGCCGGCCGAATCCGATGCATTGGAAGCCAACACGTTGTCCGGGATGAGTGCCCCGATGATTCGTTTCCACGGCAGCAACGGGACAGCGGACCAGCCGGCACGAGTCGTCTTTCGCGGCAATGTGTTATCCGGAAATGTCGGCAGTGCTCCGTGGGACGCCTCGAGCGGCCTGGCGGTCGACAAATTCTATGGATTGGCTCTGGCCGAACCGACCGGTGAAGTCCGGCCGGTGATCCAGACTAATTCGACCGTCACCACGCTTTCGGTTCGGGTGCCAGCGCGCAACCCAAGTTATGCGACGGGAGGTATTCAGTTGGATGTGGCTTTGGCGGATCCGTCGGGTTTGACGGCGACCTCAGAGGCATACCCCAACGGCTCGGTTCAAAGTCTTAAACACGTGAAGCAAGTGACCTTGGACGCCTCGATGGACGGGGGATTGGTGGACATTGATTTGACCGGACTGGCCATGAGTGCCGCGGATTTGAAGCGAATCACCGTCTCGGCCAGCTACGTTCTGGATGCGGTGGCCGCAACCGATACAACGATTGCTGTGCCGGTAGCCGCTGTGACGTCTCCGTTCTCGGCCATCTTGGGAGGCTTCGAAGTGCCGACGACGCCCATCCGAGTGGCGGTGACCCTCACGGGCAACACGCTCGGACTTTCTTGGACCGGAGGCCTGCCGCCTTACAGCGTGCAGGTTCGGGGTGCCTTGGATGGCCCATGGCAGAATTTGCTCACGACCAATGACTTAAAGACCACGGTGCCGGTCACCAACAGTGCGGCCTTCTTCCGCATCAGCGGAAACTGACGTTGTTCCCGTTGGCCGAGCCAAGACCCCTCCCTTCCAGGCGACGGGGTCTTGGCTCGGTGACGGGTGCCAGACTCATCACTTTCCTAATGAAGCTGGTATTTTCCGAGGCGGTCGCAGATCCCGGCCGCTACGTTTATCCGTATGCGGTCTGGGCATTCCCGGAACCCACAGAAAGCCCAGCGGATTTGTTTGCAGCCGGATTTCTACCATCGGCTCCCGATCTGTCCCGCTTCTACATGGGGCGCCAATTGCGGGTGCCGCTGGGAGAATGGCGAGCCTCTTCCGAAAACCGCCGTGTGCTGCGTAAGGTCGGAAATTTGCAGTGCGAGTTGGTGCCCCGCGATCGCTTTGATTGGACGCCGGAGCGCCGGGCGGCCTGGTTGGCCTTTGCTGAGGCCCGCTTCGGTTCCGGTGTCATGCCCGCGGCCCGGTTGGATCGACTGCTAGCGGGTCGTGTGATCTCCCACGTGCTGGTGTTCCGGGACGGCGGTGGTGATGGACCCGAACGGGGAGTGGCTCTGCTCTACCTCGAGCCGCCGCGCATGGCCTATTATTATTATGCGTTCTATGACTTGTCCGATTCGGGCAGCCATCTCGGGATGGCCATGATGACGAGGGCGGTGGCTTGGGCTCAGGAAAGTGGTTTGGGTCACCTGCACTTGGGTACCTGCTATACAGACAAGGCCCTCTATAAGACTCAGTTCGAGCCGATAGAATTTTTCAATGGGCACCGATGGTCGCGCAATCGGGATGAATTGCGGCACCTGCTCCGGACCCAGCCCGAAACCCATCGGTTGGAGTCGCCGGAGTATCAGGCGTTTCTCGATGGCGGCTTGTTGGCCGCTGCGGCCGTTTCGCCATTCCGGATCTCGCTCAACGCTTCAAGCTGAGTTCGATGGCATCCAAAACTGGTTGTCGCCACGCTTCGTAACCGTCCGCGTTGAGGTGGAGGCGGTCGGCGGCAAAGAATCGAGGATCGGGTTTTCCCTGGGAGTCGAGCAACGGCGAGGCCACGTCGATGACGCGCACACGCGGATGAGACTGCGGGAGGAGTTTGAGCCGCCGGTTGAACTCCGATTGGACTTCAAGAAGATGCACCCGTGATGGGCTCGGCTTCACCGTGAGCAAGAGGATCGAGGTTCCCCGGAGTTCGGTTTCGGCTCGCTCCAAGAACACGGCCAGATCTTGAGCGATCTCCGCAGGAGTTTGGCCTTCGGCCAAGTCGTTATCGCCTTCGTAGACCACGACTACAGAGGGGCCATAGGGCAGCACCACACGGTTGAAGAACCGGAGCAGATCCTTGAAACGGGAACCGCCAAAACCGCGGTTGAGCACTGGCCGCCCGTGGATCGAGGTCGGCAAATGGGTCCACAATCGGATGCTAGAACTGCCCACGAACAAAATGGGTCGTGGCGGTGGTGGGACCCTTCGGTCTAGGGCTTCAAATTTTAGAACCTCCGGCTCAAAACGGTTGGTGGAGGCCGATTCAGCGGCGTTCAAAGGAACCAGAAGGATCAGCAGTAGAGGGATCCAGGCAACTAACCAGAATCTCATGCAGGTGGGATGGGTGAGAATTCGTCGGCATGATACGAACTGCGAACTAAAGGACCCGAGGCCACATGGGTGAATCCCATGGCATCACCCTCACGCCGGAGCGTGTCGAAAACGGCCGGAGGAATGAAGTCCACCACCGGCAGGTGCTTGAGGGTCGGTTGCAGGTATTGTCCCAGAGTGAGAATATCGCAGTGGGCTTGGCGGAGGTCTCGCATGGCTTCCAGCACTTCTTCCTGCGTTTCTCCCAGCCCGAGCATCATGCCCGATTTGGTGTGAATCTTGGCGCCCAGGCGGTCTTTGACTTTGGTCAGTACGCGGAGGGACCGCTCATAAGTGGCACGATGGCGCACCGAAGGAGTCAGACGGCGAATGGTCTCAAGGTTGTGGTTGAAGATGTCTGGCCGAGCCGCGAGGACCGAATCGATCGCGTCATCACGGTCTAGGAAATCGGGAGTCAACACCTCGACGACGATTCCAGGATTAAGATCTCGGACCGCTTCGATGGTGCGGCGGAAATGTTCGGCTCCGCCGTCTTGGAGGTCATCCCGAGCCACGGCGGTGATCACCACATGCTTGAGTCCCATGCGACGGGTGGCCTCGGCGACTCGCTGAGGCTCATCCTGTTCCAAGGCCAGTGGTTTGGCCGTCGAGACCGCGCAGAATCCGCAGGCGCGGGTGCAACGATCTCCCGCGATCATGAAGGTGGCCGTGCCCTTGCTCCAGCACTCCCAATGATTGGGGCACTTGGCGCTCTCGCACACCGTATGGAGGCCCAAGCCATCGAGCAGCGTGCGCGTAGCCGTGAAGGCACTCGAAGTGGGCAGCTGCACCTTCAGCCAATCGGGCAGACGGCGCCTAGGAAGTAATGGGATCGCGGCCATCGGGGCCGCCATCGTTGAAGAACACGAACTCATCGACAGCCTTGAAGCTCAAACCGGACCGGCCGCTTGGCAACTGCTTTTGGGAAGGCCTGCTTGCTGCTCGATGAAGTCGGCGGCCTGGGTGGCGATGACATTCCAGTCGAGCCGGGCGGCGACTCGAGCGGCCGCCGAGAGACCGAGGGCCCGGCGTTCCTTCGCAGGAAGAGCGAGGAGGGCCAGCACGTTCTCAGCGAAGGATTGGCCCGTCCAACCGGAGAACCGGATCGCCGGTTCGTCGGCGAAGTAGCGGGAAAGAGTTTCTAGAGGAGTGCTGACGCAGGGAATCCCGCAGCCCAAGTATTCGACGGCCTTGGCGACGAAGGCGCAGTGCACCCCTTGAGATTCCTCATAAGGGACCATCCCCACGGAAGCCCCACCCAAGGCCTCGGCCATTCGGTGGTACGGAATGAAGCCGGTCATTTCAATGCGGATCCCCGGAGCGGCCGCGCGTACATCCTGGGCCAATTGCAGCAACGCAGGAGTCTCCTTCCCGAGGAATCGGAACCGGAGATCCGGCCGGCGAGCGTGTAGGTGCAACAA
>JAPLUH010000336.1 GCA_026397675.1 Verrucomicrobiota bacterium | reverse complement strand
TCAGATTTGGGACAATGCCTTGGACCCGTTCGAGAACCGCAAGGCTCGACCTTTCACCGTCACGCCAGAAGCCGCCCAAGCCGTCTATTTCCAAGTCACCGGGCGCGCCTTCAACGAAGTCCGGCCCCCGCTCGGTTCCCTGCGAGGCGTCGGTCGCGAGGTGTTCCAGAATTTCGAGTGGGACCCCTCGATCGGTGGTGAAGCAGTCGCCGGCCATGTGTCCGGCCTGTCCCTACAATCGTCCCGCCTCGATGTCACCAGCAACGCCGACGACGGTTGGGGGTACACCGAATGGATTCTCGAATTCCGCAATGACCACGCGTCGCGCCAACGCGAGGCCCGGGCCGAAATTCAGTTACCCCCCGGTGGCGTGGTCTCGCGCCTGACCCTTTGGGTTTATGGCGAAGAACGCGAAGCTGCCTTCGCCGGACGCGGTGAGGTCCGAGCCGCCTATCAACAAGTGGCCGTCGCCCAGCGCCGCGACCCCGTCTTGGTCACCACCTCCGGCCCCGACCGAGTTCTCATGCAGTGCTTTCCGGTACCCCCCAAGGGCGGCACCATGAAAGTCCGCATCGGTATCACGGCCCCCCTAACGCCGCTGGGAGCTCAAGAGGTCGCCTTTGTCTGGCCCCGTATTGTCGAACGCAACTTCGCCTTCGCCGAGGCTCTGAAACATCTCGTCTGGCTCGAGTCCCCACAAAAGATACTGAACCCTCCGTCCGCTTGGGGTTGGACCAGCACCGGCACCAACAGCCTGACAGCAACCATCCCCGTCTATTGGGGGCCCCACGCGTTCCCCACCCTCAAACTGCAGCGCAAGGCTGAGGCCTCCAGTCCGTGGAGCATCGATGACCGTTCGACTCCGCACGCCGCCGTGCGACAAACCCTCTCCTCCGTCACGACACCGTCCCGAGGGAGGTTGGCGGTGGTGATCGACGGCGGCCGAGACGGACGGGATGGCTGGGAGGCCCTCCGGCAGTATCTGGCTTCAACGCCAGCCCGAGGTGACCTGCGCCTCTGGGCTTACGAGGACGGAATCCGCGACGCGGCAACCATCAACGAAGGCCCGTTCAAAGCCGCCGTCGAGCCAATGGAACGCAACACGCCTCAATTTAAGGGCGGCCACGATCCGCTCCCTGCGCTGGAGGCCGCTTGGGGTTGGGCCTCTCAACAGGCCGGCGGCACAGTCCTTTGGATCCACGGCCACGTGCCTGTTCTTCTGGGCGATCCTCAGTCGATATCCCAGCGACTCCAGCGAGGGGAGGCCACCGGAGCTCGACTGGTGGACCTCCAAATCACGGCGGGACCCAATCTCGCCGCCAAGGAATGGTTCGCACAGCCCCTGTATGAATCCGTGCCCCGACTCGGCACTTTGGACGACGATCTGAAACGGTTCCTCGACACCTGGAGCGGGCTGGCTCCGGAGTGGCACTGGCGGCGAGAGCGATCTGAAACCGGGAATACGAACGGACCCACTGCTTCGCGCCATCTCGTCCGTCTCTGGGCCCGCGATCAAATCAACCAACTGCGCCGACAGCGCAAGACCACAGAGGCCGTCGCCCTGGCTGGTCGCTGGCAATTAGTCACTCCGATCAGCGGTGCCGTCGTCCTCGAGACCAAGGCCCAATACAAGGCCGCTGGTCTCACCCCAGTCGATCCCCTCACTACCCCGGCCATCGTCCCCGAACCCGAAACCTGGGCCCTCTTAATCGTCGGCACCGGGGCGCTGATCCTCTGGCAACGACGCCAAAAACGCCGACACTGACCGATCACTGCGTCGAAGCTGGCCATGCTCCCCAACCGACGCCACACCCCGTGTGGCCCGGTGAGGATACCGCACCCACAAACACCCGGTGAGGATACCGAACCCTCAGACCGCCCGGTGAAGGCACCGGGCCTACAGCACACCGCCCAGCCTACGGGCTCAACCTATAGGCCGGGTCCCCCGACCCGGCGTTCCCGCCCAAAAACCACCGGGCTCACCACCAGGTGAAGTTGGGGTCCGGCGCCGGGCCGGTGTAGTTCCACTGAGAGGCCTCTTTCGGGAAGCGGAAGAAGTCGGTGTGCCCATCGCCCCACAGCACGTTGAAGCGGTACTGTCCCTTCACGTTGTGCCACTGACTGGCGATGTCGTTCTTGTCGCGATCGGCCCACCAGGGCCAGTCCCCCTGGATCAGCTTGTTCGAGGGCCCGAGAGCAATCTCGCTCGTCTTAATAGGTCGTCCCTGAGGCGCGCCAGGATTGGAGGAATCTCCGGTCACATGCTTCACGCGCAACGTCTCCACTGACCAGACAGTCAGGTAACTATTGCCCCAGGCGTCGTAGCAACTGCGGGTACCTTTCGGAAACGTGCTCTTCCAGAGGGAATCCCCCTTGTCGGCCGGGCACTGGAACGCTGCAAACGCCGGGACGTAGATGTTCAACGGGCGATTGGTGGCACCGGTCAGCCCGCCGTGGAGCGACATAACACCCTTCTTGCCTCCCAGAGTGCCCCAATCGTTGTACACGGGGTAATTGTCCCGATTGTCGTCGGCGTACATGTGCAGTCCCAGTCCCATCTGGCGCTGGTTATTATTGCAACTAATCGTCAACGACTTGCTCTTGGCTCGCGCCAAAGCCGGCAGGAGCATACCGGCCAGAATAGCGATGATGGCAATGACCACCAGCAACTCGATGAGAGTGAAACCCGCACGGGCGCGACTGTGCAGATGAGTGGATAGCTTCATAGCAATGGAGGGACTCTGACCAGAAGAGGCAATCCAAGCCGACCCGTCAATCCCGTGTTCCAGCGTATTCCGTCCGTCAAACGAGCTCACCTTCTAGGCTGGGTCCCTCGACCCGGCGTTCCACCGGTCCGTCAACTCACTCGGGATTTAGCGAAGAATGAAAAGTGTGTGTCAGGACATCTTCCTGCTTTTCAACCGGGGCCTTGAGCCGAACCGTTGACGGCCTTGATCGATGGCATGGATGCAAGCGAACTGACATTCAAACGGGTAGCCCTGCTGGGAGTCGGGGCATTCACCCAGGCGCTCATGCGCCACCTCCACAGAGACGGTGCCGAAGTCACGGCCTACCTCACCCGCGACTACGCCCATTATGGGCCGCGTCAGGAGGGGCCGTGTGTCTCCAGCGTCGAGGTGCCCAACCCCTGCCCCGGCTTCCGGGAGCACCGACCTGATTTCCTCATTCCCATGTCTCTGGAATGGGCACTTCGCCCATGGACCGCAGAACTTCTGGGCCTAGGGATTCCCATCCTCTGCCCGACCGGCGAAGGCTTGCGTCTGGAGCGGGAGCGCGATTTCGCCCGGGAGCTCTGCCGCCAGACCGGCATCCCATTCCCGCACTCGCACCTCATTCCCACGCGGGCGGAGGCCGAGGCTCTGGTACGGCGGGAGGGCCGCCCATTTGTGGTCAAGAATCCCCTGTGTTCCCCCACGAGTCCCATCCACACCATCGTATGCGAAACACCGGAGGACACCCTGGCCTGGTTACCGCGGATCGATGACGCCGAGGGAATTTTTCTCCAAGAATACCTTGGGCGACGCGAAGCCGGGCATATCGCGCTGGTGAGCGACGGGGAAATCTACTCGTTGGTCACCAATCAAGAATACAAACGGGCCTTCGATGGGAACCTCGGCATCATCGCTGGAGCCCCACTGGGTGGGCTCGTGGAATGCGATCCGGGCGACCGCTACGGCCTTGCCAAAGAACTCCTGGAACCCCTGCTCCCGTGGTTCCGCGAGGTCGGATTCAGCGGCCCCGTGCAAGTGACCGCCATCCGCCATGAGGAGCGCTGGCATGTGCTCGAGTACAATGTGCGATTGGGCGTCACCAGCGGTCCTATGATCGCCGCCATGCTGGCTAACCCGCTGGACACCTTCGGCCGCTGCGCGCTGGGGTTGCCCTTGAGTCCGCGTTGGCGGAGCGGCCGCGAGTTCGGATGCAACCTGACTCTGGCGGGCTACGGTTATCCCTTCACCCAACTCACTGGGCCACGGGTGCCGGTGACGGTCGACGGGGCCTTTCAGGGTGATGTCTGGTGGCAAGAGGTGGCCGAGTCAGCGCTGGGCGGACTGGAGGCCACTGGCCACCGTATTGCGGATATCACGGCCCTGGCCGGATCGATGGACGAAGCCATTCGCAACGCCTACAGCGACATCCGTCAGATTCGATCCCTTGGCAGCTACTACCGAACCGATGTGGGCCAATCGCTCTGGCCGCCCGGCAACCCATGAAGTCTACCGTTTGTCGCCCCCGTTCCGCCTGGGTCCAGGTTGACCTCGACCAGTTGGCCCGCAACTGGGAGATCCTCCGCCGCGAAGTCCCGGCTTCGGTGAGCTTGATGTTTGTGGCCAAGGACAACGCCTATGGACTGGGTGCCGTCGAGGCCGCCCGGGTGGCGCTCGAGGGCCACGCCGATTCTCTAGCAGTCTTCACCCTCGGAGAAGCCCAGGAACTCCGCGACGCGGGCATTACCGCCCCGATTCTGCTGCTGGGGGAACGCGTCGCCGACGAGGTGCCGCACGTGCTGGAACTAGACCTCGAACCCTGCGTCGGTTCTATCAAGATGGCTGAGGCCTTCTCGCACGCGGGCCGAACCCGAGGGCGACCGGTGCCCATCCACCTCAAGGTCAACACCGGCATGAACCGGTTTGGGTTTTCGTGGAGGAACGTGGATTCTTGGGGACCGATACTGAAGACGTTGCCCGCCTTGGAATTTCGTGGGGCGTTGAGCCACTTCGCCCAAAGCGATGAACTCGACAAAGGCTTCGCCCGCACCCAATCCCAGCGATTCGAAAGGGTGCTGAAGTGCCTGTCGGCCCAGGACATCCGACCGCAGTGGATCCACCACTGCAATTCCGGCGGCGTGCTCGATCTGCCAGACGCTCATTTCAACCGCGTCCGCGTCGGCCTGTTGGCCCAGGGCGTCTATCCGTCAGAAGTCTGCCGCCGTCTGGAGGGCGTCCTTCCCGTGTTGTCCTTGCGAGCCCGACTCACCGCTATCCAGGAACTCGAAATCGGCGACACCGTCGGCTACGGCATGCGCTGGCGGGCCGAACGCCCGAGCCGCATCGGCGTCCTTTCAGTGGGTTACGGCGACGGCTATCCGCGACTCCGCAATCAAGGGCAGGCCCTCCTGCATGGACGCCGAGCCCCCATCGCAGGCGGCGTCACCATGGACGCGCTCATGATCGATCTTACCGATGTCCCCGAGGCGCAACTAGGTGATGAAGCGGTCCTACTCGGAACTCAGGGCACCGACTGCATTACAGTTCAGGAACTGGCCCGCCTGAGCGGCACCGTTACCTACGATGTGCTCACGGGTTTCCGTGGCCGCCTGCCGCGCGTCTATTGCCCACAGGTGTAGGTGGGGTTTCCACCTCACTTTAAATCCACCCAGGCACTCGCGGCAGAAATCGGGTCGGCCCGTTCTTCGAGTGAGGCTAGAAACACACGGGCTTGTCGGGTGACCGGACCAGAAAACCACTCCTTACCGTTGGCGACGACCCGCACTGGGCGATCCAGATCGAGCAACCGATCCGACAGACGCAGGCGGAAGCTAGACGGCACTTGTCCCTCCAACTGGATCTCTTGTCCCTGCACCCAGGCCACGATCTTGGCGCGTTCCTGAAGGGTTATTTCGGCAGGAACTTGGAGCCAATAGAAGCGGCGGTGGACCACATCATCCTGCTGCCAGACGATTTTTTTGGGCCAGGCATTGCGGACAAAACCCGCCATCCAGGGAACGGCTTCGGTGTCCTTACGGTTCATCCAATGACCCAATCCCTCGTAGATCTTCACCTGATGGACGTACCCGCCGGAATCCTCGCGGGCCAGTCGGTCCAGTTCGGCCCCACGTTCAGCGGCGATACGGTTGCGGTTGTAGGCCGCATCGTTGCCACCCATAAAGATAGCAAAGGGCAAATTTCGAAGCCCCAGAAGCGACGCCTCATTGGGATGACCGGCCATCATGGAGGCGGCCGCAAACCGATCGGCCATGCGGGGGGCCAATTGCCAGACTCCGTCGCCCCCGGCCGAATAACCCATCAGATAAACCCGATCCGGACTCACCCCCCGCACCGCGACATAGTCGTCGATGAGACGCTGGAACATTGGATCGATGTGTCCCTCATGCCACAAATTCCAAGAATCCGTGGGAGCCCGAGGGGCGATGTAGAATCCCTCGCTGGGCTCGTACAGGCGAATCTGGTTTTGCCACTGTTGATCATTCACCGCCTTGGGTGCCCCACCGCCCCCGTGCATGGAAATCCACAAGCTCCGCTGCCCAGACGGTGCCTTGCCAAACTCCTTCTCCAACCACCGGAGAGTTTTGCCCTCGAGCACGAACTCCTTTTGGAGTCCGCTCGGCCACCAATTCCGCTATGCGGTCGGCCGCCACCATGGGTAGCACGCGCTCAGCCTCGGTCTTCGACAACGCCTGGGACAACACCTGAGCCTCCGCCGGACGCCGGTTGGACGGCAAATCTAGCCACTCGCGCATCGCGTCTACAGTGACCGAGGCGGGGGTCAACTCGGGCCAGCGGGCGTCGACTGTCGATTCTCCTAAAGCCAGAGGACCAAAAGGCATCTCTCGCACCTCGGTGCCAACCGTGAAGCGAAGCCAGCCTTGGGCTCCCGGAGCCAGACTGAAGCGCGGCATGTCGTTCAGATCGGATGTGCCGGACTTGGTGTCGGCCAGAGCGCACGATCGCCGCACCCCGTCGAGCACACACACCTTGGCCGAAAGTCGGGTTCCGCCGGAACGGTCCCACAAGCGGACTCCGAGCGCGGCGATCTCGACCGGCGCAGCATCCGTCTTGGCATACCGCGCGGTCACGTTGACCGCTGCGACATCCGTGCTATTGCGGGCCCACACCATCGGAAAGGACGACCCCTCCCGCCTCCAGGAGGTGGCATAAATGGAATGGCGAGGTTCGTTGGCCCGGGCCTTTGAGGCGTCACCCACAAACCATCCCCGATCCAACCCGCCGGCGTCATACTCATCGGCCCCGGCGAAATGCCAGTCCCCGTCCCAGATCTCCACCCAGGTGTGGTTGCCCCGCTCGTTAGTCCACATCGGGGTTCCCACGGCCCGCGCAGGAATACCCACCGACCGACAGGCTTCGACGAGAATAATGGACAAGCCGGTGCACGTCGCTTTGCCGAGGGCCTTGGATTCCTTCAGGCTTTGATTGGGGCGCTTGCGTCCGGTGTTGTAGTGAACGTTGACCAACTTGAAGAGCTGACGATTCAGGGCCTGGGCCGCTTCGCTGGCCGAGCGGGCGTCCTTCACCAGGTCTCGCGACAAGGTCATTAATTCGGAACGCCACGAGTCCCGGGGTTCGTCGAAAACCGCGTAAGGCAAAACGTCATTCAAAAACACCGCCTCGGGCACTTGGGTGGCCCAGGGGAATTCCTTTCGGGCCCGAAAGGCCAAATCAAGGTTCTCTAGGAGGAACTCGTTGCTGAGATTCGATCGGTCGCTCTCGGTCATGTGTTCGGCCAGAAAACGGGCCGCACTCTCACCGGCAGCTCCGTGCCGATCTTGAGCCAATCGGACAAAGTCTGGGATCGAGGCAGACCAGGCCGTCCACCCGAGTGCAACGAGCACGGACACGACACGAATCACACGCATGGCTGCACAGTGCACCAACTCCCCAGTCCGGGTCAAAGGGCCTCCACCGATGCATCGTCGCTCCGCCAGAACGGCGTCCCCAGGGACAAAACTCAGGATTGTTTTTGAGAGGGACCTGGAACTTTCTACTGGTCTGACTTTTAGAAGGGGTTCCATCGTCTGAAGAACCGTGGAACATCGCCGACTGTCAAAACCGGGATCCCTCTGTGGGTGGATTGCGCGGGCCGCACTGGCTCTGAGCCTGTGTCTCCACTTGGCCGCAGACCCAACGGGCGGCCCTGATTTCTCCACCGAGGTCCGACCGATCCTCTCCCAGCATTGCTTCAAATGCCACGGACCCGACGACCAGTCGCGCAAGAGCAACCTGCGTCTTGATGTTCGCGATGCGGCCCTCCAACCCGCCAAATCTGGAGCGGTGGCACTGGTCCCCGGCAAACCCCACTCCAGCGAGCTCGTAACTCGGATTCATTCCCGAGATCCGGACGAGGTAATGCCACCGCCGAGCACCCGGCAGCCGCTAACGGACAAAGAAAAGAAGACCCTGGAGGCCTGGATCGCCGCCGGTGCGGAGTACGTCCCCCACTGGGCCTTCCAGCGACCCAAATTTGTAACGCCTCCCCAGGTCGATAACGCCCCGTGGGCGCGCAATCAGCTCTTGGCTTCCCCTCGCTACGGTGAACGCTGGGGCCGACGCTGGATGGATCTGGCCCGCTACGCCGACACCAACGGGTACGAAAAGGATCGCACCCGAAGCATCTGGCCTTGGCGCGATTGGGTGATTCGCTCTCTCAATGCCGACATGCCCTTCGACCAGTTCACCCTGGAACAACTCGCGGGGGATCTCCTGCCCAATGCCACGCCGGACCAGCGCATCGCCACCGGATTCCACCGGAACACCATGCTCAATGAAGAGGGCGGGATCGATCCGCTGGAGTTCCGCTTCCATGCCATGACCGATCGGGTGGCCACCACTGGCACCACGTGGTTGGGGCTCACCGTCGGGTGCGCCCAATGTCACACCCACAAATACGATCCCATCCCGCATCGGGAGTATTATCAGTTGATGGCCTTCCTGAACAATGCCGACGAACCGGACATGGACCTCGTGGAACCGTCTGAAGAGGCGCGGTATCAGGCTCGATTGGCCGAAGCAGAAGCCCTGACTGCAACCTTGGCAGAGCGGTTCCCGATCGAAGAAACCGTGTGGTTCACTCCCGCCCTAACCGAGGCCCGGTCCCTGAAGGGA
>JAPLUH010000541.1 GCA_026397675.1 Verrucomicrobiota bacterium | reverse complement strand
TCGTCCAAGATGTCGAGCCGCGACTTGTCTTCTTCTTCTTCTTGTTCGGCCGCCTTGGGGCGGTCTACCTCGGCTTGATCAACGATCTCGATCTCGAGGTTACGGAGTTTGATGTAGATCTCATCCATCTCCTCCGGGGACATGGGCGTGTCGGCCAGAACGTCACCGATGTCGCTGTGAGTCAGGTAGCCCTGCTCTTGAGATTGGCGGACCAGTTCTTTGATCTTCTCGGTGATGTCCACACCGGAGGAGTTCTTAATGGTGCCGATGTTCGGACTAGGTCCATCACTGTCGCCAGCAGCCAACTGAGCGAGTTGGCTAGCCGTGGGCCCGATGGGCATGGGCGTTTCCTTCGGTACAATGATGTCCGACTCGTTCTCCTCATTGTCGGCAGATTTCTTAGGCCGACGATCTCCCTTTTCAGCCTTCGGAGCCGCGACGGGCTTGGACGGCTTTGCCTGTTTGGCAGTCACCAGTGACGGTGAGGAGTTCGACTTTTCAGCGGCAACCTTAGGAGGGGCAACCTTAGCAGCAATAACCTTGGGAGCGGTGGCCTTAGGAGGGGCAACCTTCGCAGCGATAGCCTTAGGAGCGGCAGCTTTAGGGGGAGCTACCTTAGGAGGGGCGACTTTCGCAGCAACAACCTTAGGAGCGTTGGCCTTTGGAGCTGCAGTCTTAGGAGGGGCTACCTTCGCAGCAGCAACCTTAGGTGCGGTGGCCTTAGGTGCGGCAGGTTTGCCGACAGAAACCTTCGGAAGGGTTGCGGGTGCGGTCTGCTTGGCCGTCACCCCAGTTTTGACTGGGGCTTTGGACTGCGTAGACACGGCCGGCCGTTCCGACTTGGCCGGAGTCGGGGGCGACTTCTTGGAAGGGGCCTTGGCTGCGGGCTTCTTCTCTTTTGTCTTGGACATAGTAGCGAGGCTGCGCGATGCGCGAAGCCGATTAAGCCGGTCAAGGTGGGGATGGGACCCCCTCAAGTCAAGCGGTGGGTCACAACCAAAGTGCGACAATCGCCAAGTCGGAAGGAACGGTGACCTTGGGATTGGGATCGGGGCAGTCGACCAACTGGACCGGAGCACCGATCAGTTCGCAGGCAGCGGTATCGTCCGTCACGCTCAGTCCGCGGGCCTGAACCTCGGCTAATGCGTTTCGAATGATGGGCAGGCGGAAGCATTGGGGGGTCTGAACGGCCCACAGGCGTGAACGGTCGAGGTGGTGTGCCACCCGCTGCTGGGCATCGGCTTCCTTGAAGGTGTCCACGGCCCTTTGGGCTGCCACCGCGGCGCCCGTTTGTTCAGCGGCTTGGATGCAGCGAGAAATGGTGTCCAAACTCGTGCAGGGTCGTGCACCGTCCTGGATGGCGACGATCTTTGTTGCCGCTGGAACATTGCAGAGACCGTTCCAAACCGAATTCTGCCGCTCGGCCCCGCCCGGGACCAGGGTGTAGGGACGTCGAAGGTCTAACCTTCGGGCCAACTCTTCGAAATCCGATTCCAGTCCGGGGCGGATCACCAGGCAGAGGTGATGGATGTCGGGGTGCCGGTCGAAGCGGCGCCAAGTGTGGGCCACGACGGGAAGACCGGCGACCTCCAGGAATAATTTGTCGATGCCTGGACCCATCCGGGTTCCTTTTCCGGCGGCCACGATGATGGCGGTGTTCATAGAAAAAAGGCGCGGCCTCGGGGCCGCGCCTTTGGAGGCTGATTCTCAGTTCGGGATCTACTTTTTGTCGGACTTGTTCGGTTCGACCTTCTTGACGTCTTTCGCGTCCCCCTTCGAAGCGTCGGTTTTGGTGGAGTCTGGCGGGGCGGTGGCGGCGAGCGTCTTGGCCACTGACTCGCTCAAGTCGCTCTCGCCTCCGGCCAATGTGGTGAAAATGACCACCGGGGTTCCATTGGCCGACATAGCTGAAACATCCAGAACCGTGGCATAGCCACCAGCCTTGGACTTCTCTTCGAGCACTCCCCGCACATCTCGGAGGATCGACTCACGCACACGCCCCCGCTGTTCCATCAAGGCACGTTGGCTGGAGTTCTGGAACTGCTTGATGTTGTTCTCCATCTCCATGATGTCCTTGCGCTTTTTATCGAGATCCTTGCGGCGCTTTTCGGATTCTTCCTTGGAGAGGGCGGGATCGTTGGCCGCCTCGATTTGTTTGCCGAATTCCTCGTTGGCCTTCTTGTAGTCGTCGTACATCGTCTGGCCCATTTTTTCGAATTCAGCCAAGCGATCCTTGATCTGGGCGTCGGCTTGCTTGGTTCTCCAAAATTCGTCAAACACCTTGGTCAGGTTGATCACCCCGACTTTGCCCTGGGCTAGAGCGGTGGTGCTGAGCAGGGAGGCAGTGAGGGCTGCGGCGATGGTGAGTGCAGTTCGATTCATGCTTTTTAGAATAGATCCAACATGGGCAAAAACGTTCAAAAGTCTCGAGTCCAGCCAACGCCAAACTGGAACTTGCCACCGGTGCCGGTGTCGGGTCCACGAGTAATGGGAATGCCGTAATCGAGACGCAAGGGGCCGATCGGCAGGTTGAGCCGAATACCGACACCCCAGTTGTCATTGTAGAGGCCGGTGTTGCCGCGGACGAGAGGATTGCCAATGGCATCGGTCGCCGCGGATTCGGGGGCGAAGCTGTAGGCGCCGGGATACACCATGCCGATGTCGTAGAACATCGCGAAACGCAGCCGCTCAATGATGGGGATGCTGTACTCCGTAGAACTAAACCAGTAGGTGCTGCCGCCGACCGGTTCGCCGGAGTAGTATTCGCGGGGTCCGATGGATCGGAATTTGTAACCGCGCAGGTTATAAAGGCCGCCCAGAAACCAGCGGTCGAACAAGGGGACGCGGGTCGAGTCACCGTAGTAGTCCACCACGCCCGCACGACCTGTGAATTCCACGATGTGGCCCTCGAAGATATCCTTAGCGACACCAGCATCGTCGAGGAGACGTTCTGGACTCCAGTATTGGGAAACCCGGGCCTCCAGCTTGTAGAAATCGCTATCGCCACCGAACGGACCGCCAACGAGTTCACCCAACACCTCGGCGCGGTGACCGCGCGTGGGCATCTGGAAGTTGTTCCGGGTGTCGTGGGCCAGCGAGGTTCCGAATCGGGAAACCAGGCGACTGCCTTCTTCAGCCAAGATAGCGCTGCCGAATTTCTGCTGTTGGAACCGGTAGCTGTCCGAGAAGCGTATCTGGATGTTCTCGAGCGTGTAGCTGACGTTGCCGATGAAGTTGCGCGGCAACTGTCGGGTGAGCCCAATGCGAGAACCGGTCTGGCGCTGGTTGTAGTTGTCGGAAAGGAAGTTCAGGTCGCGGTGGTACAGGTCAACGCTCAGGGAGAGCCGTTTGCCCAAGAACCAAGGCTCGACGAAGGTCGCGACATAATCCTGACGACGAGAACCCATTTGGGCTCGCAATCGGGCCTTTTGACCCGCGCCCGTGAAGTAGGGCGGATTGGTGATATCGAAATTTCCCTGGCTGACTTCAACGAATCCAATGACCGAATCGACTGAGCTGAAACCGGCACCGAGGGCGACGTTGCCGGTGTTCTTTTCCTCGACGGAAATGACGAGGTTTTTCCGGTTGGGCACATCGGTCGGTTCCGGCTTGGCCTCTACCTTGTTGAAGAACTGCATCTGCTCAAGGCGACTCTTGGACACCTTGGCCCGCACCATGTCGAAGGTCTCGCCCGGTGTGATGGCTAATTCGCGACGGATGACCTTGTCCTTGGTCTTTGCGTTGCCTTGGATTTCGATCTTCTCGACGTAGAACTTGTCGCCTTCTTGGATGCTGTACTTCAGGTCGAGAGTCCCTTTCTCGACATTGGCGATTTGTTCGGGCTTGGCGCGGGATTCGATGTAGCCCCGAGCTCCGTAGAAATTCTCGATGGCCTCGGTATCTTTATAGAGCCGCTTCGGTGAGAAGACCTCTCCCTCCTTGAGTTGAAGGCCCTTCTTGGTCTTTTCCCCATCTTTTGAGGTAAGATTTTGGACGATCTGCTGCTGACTGAAGAGTTCGTTGCCATCGAAGGTGACGGCTCCGACTTTATACTGAGGTCCTTCCGAGATCGGGAGGTGCAGAATGAGATTGTTGGTCTTGGGGTACTCGAATCGGGGCTCCTTGAGCTCCATGTCGATGTAGCCCTTGTCGGCATAGAACTCCCGGAGCTTGTCCTTGTCTTCCTCGAAGACATCGTCCTTGAAGCGGCCGGAACCAGTGATCCAAGAGAATATCCACCAACGGCGGGTCTTGATGACCTTGCGCAGCTTGCGCTGCTTGAACGAGGGAGCGTCCTCGAAGAGCACCTCCTTGATTTTGACCTTGGGAGATTCCTGCACCTCAAAGGTCACGATTCCGCGACCGAGGGACTCGGTGATGCTCGGTTTGTAGTCGACCGTGGTCCGCTGGAGGCCCGCCTTCTGGTACATCTTGAGGATGACCTGGGCGTCATTGAAGAGCTTGCGCTCGTCCATCGGCTCGCCGCTCTTCGAAGTGAGTTTCTTGCGAAGCTTAGAGGCCGAGTACTTCTTGTTGCCGGAGAAACGAATCTCGGTGATCAGGGGACGACCCTGCACCACGTAGGTGAGGGTGTATTCCTTCGGAACCCGGGAGCCGTTGGGGGCCAGTTCCGTGGCCGTGATGTCTTCGGTGACCCGAATGTTGAAGAAGTAAGACGTGCCGTAGAGGTTCTTGATGTCGTCATCGACAGCAAACCGACTATAGGCCTCACCTTCTTTTACTCGGATGTTGGCCCGGATCAGTTCTTCGCTGACGGCGGCCGGGCCGACGTGCTTGATGATGATCTTTCGGACAACGGGTGTCTCCTCGGCGGCCGCCAATTGGAGGCAGGCCACGAGAACGGCACACAGCCGCAGGCTGCGGTTCTTGGTCAGTTTCATCAGCGGTTAGTCTTCGGCATCAATCTTCGCTGCACTCTCGAACCGTGTGAAGCTCTTAAAGAAGGTCAATCGCACATCCCCAGTGGGGCCGTTTCGCTGCTTGGCGATGAGAAGATTCACCGGATGAGACTCCACAGGTTGTCGTGTGTCGGAGATATCCTCCTCTTCTTCCGCGGGTTTGTAGAGCAGCCCGACGACATCTGCATCCTGCTCGATGGCACCCGATTCACGAAGGTCTGACAGACGGGGTTTGCGGTTCTTGTCCTTCTCGAGTTCGCGGTTGAGCTGGGATAGGACGATGATTGGAATGTTCAATTCCTTGGCCAGAGCCTTCACACCGTTGGAGATGTCGGAAATTTCCTGTTGGCGGTTGTCCTGAGCTTTCTTGGAGTCCGAATGCATCAACTGGAGGTAGTCGATGATGATGAGCTTGATCTTGTGCTGCTGCCACATGCGTCGGGCCCGAGCTCGGAGCTGCAGGATTGAAAGTCCGGGAGTGTCATCGATGTGGAGGGGGCTCTTAGCCATCTTGGCAGCCGCTCCGGTGAGTTTCTTGAAATCTTGCTCGGCCATGAATCCTTCTCGGATCGACCGGCCGTTGACCCGAGCCAGGGAGCACAGCATACGCATGACCAACGATTCGGAGGTCATTTCTAGGCTGAAGACTCCAACGGGCTGTCGTTCGTTGATAACGACATGCTCGGCGATGTTCATGACCATGGAGGTTTTGCCCATCGAGGGACGGGCCGCGATGACGATCATTTCTCCACCATTCATGCCGCTGGTCATCTTGTCGTAGTCGGCAAACCCTGTGGCCAGACCCGTGAGCCCTCCGGCCCGCTGGTGGAACTCCTGGATCATGTCGATGGCCCCGCGCACCAAGTCCTTCATCGGCTTGATGGTGGTCGTTTCGCGATCTTCGCTGATGCGGAGGATGTCGCGTTCCACTTCGTCGAGCAGGGCGTTGACCTCACCTTGATGTTCGTAAACCCGAGCTACGACCGAGGTGCAAGCCGTGAGCATCCGACGGAGGACGAGTTTTTCGCGGATGATCTCGAGGTAGTAGGACAGGTTGGCCGCGCTGGGTACGGCATCCTGAAGACTGCTGAGGTAGGCGAGTCCACCGACGGATTCGAGTTGGTTGGCATCCTTCAGCTTCTGCTGGACCGTGATAAGGTCGATGGGATTCTTGCTGTCATACATTTCGGCCAGCGTCTGGTAAATCAACTGATGCCGCTGGTCATAGAAGGTTTCCGCACCTGCCTTGAGTGTCTCGATACACGTGCCCATGGCTTCGTTGGGGGAAAGCAGGATGCAGCCAAGGACTCCCTGTTCGCCTTCCGTGGAGTGCGGGGGCAGGCGATCGAGCGATGTGATGTCCAATTTGGGGCGGACCCGACGCGAACGCTTGAAATCGGGCCGGGGTTCTTCCGAGGCAGCTCCGCCGCGCTCGTCAGGAAGATCTTGCATGGGGTGGATTGAGAGTCCGGGAGGCTCCGGGCGGAAGCAAAGATTGCGCGCAACTGGCGGGGAATAACTTGTGCCGCTCGGTGCTTGCTTCTGGGGGTTGTATAGGTCCTGCGTCCCGCGGCCGATTTGAGCCAGAAAACGGGAGGACCCATTGCGTTCGCAAGAGGCTCTGGAGCCGGGCTTACAGCCCCTTGAGGAGTTGCTTGAGGCGCTGCCAAGCGGTTTCCCGGGCTTTCTTGTTCTCAGGGCTTCCCGCGGGATCTTCACCGGCACGCATGAAGCCATGGCCCGCGCCGTCATAGAGGACCGGTTCATAGACCTTGCCCACCTTTTTCATGAGCGTCTCTGACTTCGGCACGGTGGCATTAACCCGTGCATCGTTTCCGCCGTAAAAACCGTAAACAGGGGCTTGGATCTTGGCCAATTCGCGCTCGTCTTCGGTGCCCGAGCCATAGAATACGAAGCCGGCCTTCACTCCGGCGTGCTGGCTCATGAAGCGAAAGGTTTGGGTGCCACCCCAGCAGAAGCCGCCGACGGCCACCTTGCCATTGCAGGCGGGGAGTTTCTGGACGTAGTCGCTGGCAGCTTTCAGGTCGGCGGTCACCTGGTCTGGAGGCAGTGATCCGATCTTGGAGCGGGCACCATCGGGCCCGCCAAGCGATTCAGTGCCGCCCCCATTGGGACCCGTTCCGGAAAGGAGGTCCGGCGCGATAACTATGTAGCCCGCCTCAGCCAATTGATCGGCCACGCCCCGGACCCAGTCGGTGAGCCCGAAGATTTCGTGGATGATCACCACGGCGGTGGCCTTCTCTTTAATCTCCGGATAGGCCACCCAGCAGCGCACCTCGCGGTTCCCGTGGCGAACGGTGACCCATTCGAGGTGGCGGGGAGATTTTTCAAGGCGAGGCTTGGCCCAATCTTGAGCGAGAGTCATTCCGCTCAGGCAGCAGAGCAGGGTCAGAGAACGAAGAAGATGCAGTGTCGACATGGAGTGAAGCGGTGGAGCTGTGGGTTGTGACAGGAGAGCGGGGCGACTAGCGGAGGAGTCGATCGGCGTACTTCAAATAGAATTCCCAATCTACCGCCGTCAATGCGTGAGGGCCCGATCGAATATGGTAGCCGACCGACTCGCCCACGGAGCGGTTCACAGCCGGGAGGTCCGGGCCGGGGAGTCCCTCCTTGCCCAGCAGTCGATACACTTCGCTGGCATGCCATCCACTCAGATACTCGCCCTTGGGATCGGCCCAGCGATCTTGCTCTGCACTGGCGATGTAGACAGGTCTGGGAGCGATGAGTGCAACCAGTTCATGCTGATCAACCGGTAGGTCGGCGATGCGGTGGTTGTAGTCTTTGAAGCGTCCGTTGAACCAGTGCGGGAAACTTGTGTTGATGCGCAGGGTGGTCTCTCCGAAAAAGCGTCGGGCCAGTGCCGCCCCGCCTTCGCCGGATTCGTTGGCAATGACCATTGCGAAGCGAGAATCGCGAGCGCCTGCCCACAGAGCCGTCTTGCCGAGGCGCGAGTGCCCGAGCAGAGCCACCTTCTGGCCATCGATGGCGGGATCCAGGCTTAATTGGTCGAGGGCCCGGGACAGTGCCCACGACCAGGCGGCAATGGATCCCCAGTCGCCGGGTTCAAAGTGGTGGTCAGCCCCTTGAGGCGCCACCGCTCCTCGAAGCCCTTGTTTCCACCCGCCGTCGAAATCAGCTTCGGCGTCCCCATAATAGGCCGTGGCCAATCCGTAGCCTCGTTCCAAGATCCGAGCGATGGGCCAGGCCTCCGCGTCGGTGCCACGGCTCGCCTCGTTGGCGATGTGGTTGGTGACACTGCTGCGCGGACGATTGGCGACCCACCCTCGGGCCAGCGGCACATCGGCTTCATGGGTGACTGTGTGGTTTCCATCGAAATTGAGTCCCAGGAAAATAGGCACGGGTTTCGTGGCCTGAGAGGGACGATACACGAGAAGATCGAGGAGGATGGGGTTTGGACCCCGGGTGAGAGGGATTTGAATGCGCTGCCGGATCGCCTTTCCGCCTAAGGCATGTCTGCGTGTTTCCACCACCCATCCGGGTTGTCGAGGCAGACCAGACGGGATGCGTCCGTACACGTGATCCTCAAACAAGTGAACTAGTTCGGCCCGTCGTCGTGGCCAGTGTTGGGCCGAAGTCACCCGCTGGCCATTTCGCAGGGTCAATACTTCAGGAAGCGAGTACGAGGGTACGGACTCTTCCACGTCGTTGATGGGCACGGTCCGAGGGGTTTGGGCCGCCCCGGCCCCCAGGCAGAAACAGCCCAGCCATCCGGTCCAGATGCGCAGACAAAGACTCCGGGAAATCATGGACGCCAGCCTTCCTCAGCCGGGGCGTTCACCGCAAGGCCAGAGGGGGGAG
>JAPLUH010000013.1 GCA_026397675.1 Verrucomicrobiota bacterium | reverse complement strand
TCCGCATCCGCCGCCGCACCCGCCAGCGGAACCAGCGCCACTGCGATACCCACCGCCCACCGCAACGATTGCCACATCATCCGTGCATGAAACCTGATCTCCCACCCGCGCGCCAAGCACATCCCAAATGTCACCAAACATCCTCTGCTGGATTTTCGGACGCGGTGACGACAGGTTCTGGCGCCACGCGATGCCCGCCACCGAACCCCACATGACCGCCGCCCCCCGAACCGCGGCTCCCGCGAAGGAGAACCTGCTGCTGAACCTCGCCTGCAACGTCATCCTGCCGGGCCTCGTTCTTTCCAAGCTGAGCCAACCGGAGCGCCTCGGTCCTCTGTGGGCACTCGTGGCAGCCCTAGCCCTGCCGCTGGGCTACGGCCTCTGGGACTGGATGAAGCGCCGCCAATGGAACATGTTCTCCACCTTAGGCATCGCCGGCACGCTGGCTACTGGCGGAATGTCCCTCGGCAGTCACTTCGGATGGTGGCAGGCCACGGCCTTGTGGTTCGCGATCAAGGAGGCGGCCATTCCCCTTCTCATCGGCTTGAGCATTCCTCTCACCCTGCGATCCAAGACCCCGCTGGTGAAAACCCTGCTCTACAACGATCAGTTGATGGACACAGCCAAGGTCGCCGAGGAGTTGCGTCATCGGAATGCCGAGGCGTCGTTCGAGCGATTGCTGCGCGAGGCCTCTTGGCTGCTGTCGCTGTCGTTTTTCGTCAGCTCGGCGCTCAATTTCTTTCTCGCGATCTGGCTCCTGAAGGCGGCCCCCAACTCGCCGGAATGGAATGAACAACTCGGCCGCATGAACTGGCTGAGTTGGCCGGTCATCGTCATCCCCAGCACCGGCATGATGATGTGGGCTCTATTCCGCCTGATGAACGGTATCCAGCGCCTCACAGGCCTGCCCCAGGAACAATTGTTCCGAGGGCAGCCCCCTAAACCGAACTAATCCTGATTCTGAAGGACCCGGTCCCTGGTCCTGATTATCAGCGGACTAGGATTCAACCCTGCCCTGCCTCGTCGGCGGTGAACTCCAAATCGCCGGCCGCATTGACCGAAACGCTCACCGTGTCGCGCGGCTTGAAGTCGCCGGCCAAGAGCCGCTGGGCCAGCGGATTGAGCATCAAGTCCTGGATCGCCCGCTTGAGCGGACGGGCTCCAAACTGCGGATCGTAGCCTTCCTCGGCGAGGCGCTTGCGGGCCGAGTCGGTGACACGCAGGTGGATATGCTGTGCGGCCACCCGCCGGATCACCTGATCTAGCTGAATGTCTACGATGCGTCCCAAATGAGACTCGTCGAGGCTGTGGAAGAGGATGGTGTCGTCCACCCGGTTCAAAAACTCCGGCCGGAAATGCCGTCGCAATTCGCCCAACACCTTGTCCTCCATGGACTGACGGGCCCCAGGCGTGTTCTTCGCGTCCAGGAAGTACTCCTGGATGATCGATGAGCCGATATTGGAGGTCAGGATCACCACCGTATTTTTGAAGTCCACGGTGCGCCCCTGGCCGTCGGTCAACCGCCCGTCGTCCAGCACCTGCAGCAGCACGTTGAACACGTCATGGTGTGCCTTCTCAATCTCGTCGAAGAGCACCACCGAATAAGGCCGACGGCGCACCGCCTCGCTCAACTGTCCGCCCTCTTCGTAGCCGACGTATCCCGGAGGCGCTCCCACCAATCGGGCCACGGAGTGCTTCTCCATGTATTCGGACATATCGATACGCACCATCGCCTGATCGTTATCGAACAGAAACTCGGCCAAGGCTCGCGCCAGCTCGGTCTTGCCGACGCCAGTGGGCCCCAAAAAGATAAAAGACCCAATCGGACGCCCCGGATCGCCCAGCCCTGAACGCGCCCGCCGAACGGCATCGGCCACCGCCTTCACCGCTTCGGATTGCCCCACCACCCGGGCGGCCAAGCGCTCCTCCATACGCACCAGCTTGGCCCGCTCGCCTTCCAACATCCGCTGCACCGGGATGCCCGTCCACGCGGCCACCACCTTGGCGATGTCTTCCTCGGTCACTTCCTGACGCAACAGCGCGGCGGGAGCCCCTTCCTTCGGAGCCTGCTTTTCGACCGCTGACAACTTCTGCTCCAAGCCGGGGATGCGCCCGTACTGAATTTCTGCGGCCTTGTTGAGATCCCCCTTGCGACGCGCCTGATCCAATTCCTGACGGGCTTCTTCCAACTGGCTCTGCAAGAGGCTCACCGCATGGATGACGGCCTTCTCGTTCTGCCATTGGGCCGACAACGCCCCGGACTTCTCCTTCAAATTGGCCAGTTCGGATTCGAGCTTTTGCAGGCGCTCGCGACTGGCCTCGTCTTTCTCCTTGGCCAGCGACGTGCG
>JAPLUH010000469.1 GCA_026397675.1 Verrucomicrobiota bacterium | reverse complement strand
GCCCTATCAGGCGACGAAAAATGTGATTGAAGATTGTTTCAGCTTCAACCCATCCGGCTGATGAACTCAGCGGCTTTAATCCGCTTTGTTCGTAAGAACGAGTACAGTTAAGCCTACGACCTTCAGACTGACAACACCTTTCTCGTAAAATTTTTGAAACTGACCGGGTACGGGCTGTTTCATTGGGGTTTTTGCAGCACAAACGCTTCGAGATAGTTTCGATTCGGGATTATGCCCGCTCCGGTTTCTGCATTGGAACCCTCCTGTTGGGAGATGCGGGCTCAATGGAGTTCCTCCCCTGAACTGTGGAGAAATTGAGTGTTTTACTGAGGTTTTGAAGGTTTTTGGGGAGTGGAACCGATGTTTGAGCCTCTGAAATTCTCCGGTTCTGTTTTGGATGAAAGACTCACCCCACTCCAACGGGTGCCTCTGAGGGCCTCATCAATCGGGTTTTGAACGCTGAAAACTCCGGTTTCTGCGGAAAACCTCGATCTGCTTTATCTGCCAGGCCGGTTCGATATAGGTTTTGGCATGCTGATGCTGCGTCGTTCGGTCGATCCGGAATGGGCCCCTCGAGTGACCCGCTGTCTGCATGATTTGCTGGTGGATCACGCACACCTCGAACGGAAGGCAGCAACCACAGCCATTCAACTCGAGAAATATCGGGAGCTTTTCCCAAAGGTGCACGCCCTCAATCGGATCGCGATGGAGGAGTTGGCGCACTTCGAGTTGGTTCTAGGCCTTTTGGAGCAACGCGGCTGGGGCTTTGGCCAACCTCAGCGCAGTGAGTGGATCACAGGGATGATGAGAGGCGTGCGTCAGGGGCGCCGCGAGTCCGCCATCGACCACTTGGTGGTGTGCGCCTTAATCGAGGGTCGTAGCTGCGAGAAATTTCAAATTCTCTCTACCTACCTCGCCAAGACTGAACCGGATCTATCCCGCTTCTATCAGTCGTTGGTCGAGTCGGAGGGCAACCATTACGCGACGTATCTGATCATGGCCCGAGAGATCGACTTAGATGAAGCGGACTCTCGTCTGGATTGGTTCCTCGACCGCGACAGCGAACTGATGGCACATCGACACGATTTGTGCATCCTGCACTAACTTTCGCCAAGTTGAGCTACCGCCGATCCCTGTGCCAGGTCACTCGATAATCGGCAACAAAACGGGCCAACAGCAGTCACGACAACGGGTCGCCTGTCGAGTGAACTGGGTTCGACAACGCGGACAATAGTGCGTGTGAGCAGGATCCTCTGCCCTGGGAGTCGAGTCCCAAAGGGTTGGGTCGATACCTCGCTGTCGAGCCAGCTCTTCAATGGCCGCACGGATTTCCTGAGACCCCTCAGCATCGACAGCGGTGACTGATTCAGCCGAACTCTCAAAGGCAACCAGGTATCGCAAGCGACGCCATTCGGCGGCGGCTAACTCTTCCCATCCCCGGAAACCGGGCAAGGCCGCAGCCACAGCCAAGGGGTGAAAACCGTCCAAGGCCTGCTTCTGGGCGAGATCGAAAGACCGAATTGCCGCCAGCGGAGAAAGGCTCGCAGAGAGCACCAGTCTCAGTCGCTCATCTCTGGACCCGGAAAAGAGTTTGCTGTGGATTCGGGCAAGGAACAGAGCGTTGGTGACCATGAGAATCAACGCTCCGGAGATGAGAATCCAAAACGTCGACTGGAGCCCCAAGAAGTGAAGCAACAACGGGCAGACAACCCAGACGAGCCCCCATAGGGACCAGGAGGGCCAGCGGAGCGGCCGGAAAGCGTCCTCAACGTCCTGACACCGTCTTCCCACATCCAACACGCTGAAGGCTGTGTCGATGGAAGGCCTGATATCCTTCGAATGGATGACCGACGGGGGGGCAACCGTTTGAACCGAATAGGCCCGACCCAACTGAGGGATGGGGTACACCCAGTGCAGTGACCCACGCGATGAGGAGATCAGTCCCCCTTGGGTGAGTGCCTCCCAACCCCGCCCGCGACGCCTGAAGAGCCAGGCGTCGGAGCGCACCCAAACCAAGAACTCCGACAAATACAGCAAAAGAAGGCACCCCAAGAGCATCTGCACCGGGCTCATGACGCGACTCCACTTCTCGACTTACACTTCCAAGGCTTCGCCCGGTGCAGGTTGCAGCACCTGAATCTTGGGATGACGCGTTTGGATTTGCTCACAAATCCAACCCTTGGCTTGGGTATCTCCATGACCCAAGACCACCACTCGGGGGTTTATCTCGGAAACCATGTTCATGAGGTCGTCACGATGGGCGTGCGCAGTCAGATCGAAGTCGAAGACCTCGCAGTTCCGGTTCAACTTTCCAACCGAAGGGCTGAAATGGAACCGCTCACCCGGCTTGGCCGCTTTGAGACGACCGCCCGGGGTCTCTGAATCCGCGTATCCGACAAAGAAAATACCATGACGTTCCTCGCCCACAATGCGAGCAGCCAAGGCGTGGGCTCCGGTGTTTTCGCTCATCATACCGGCAGTCATGACGAAAATCCTGCCGCCGCGCAGCGACATCGATTCGATGTCGTTAGTGGACACCACCTGGATATTCAGCGCATTGGTGAGCTTGAGGTTCGGATGATTCCGATTGGTCCGGTTCGACTGGAGATCGTAAATCTCGGTGAAGACCCGTCCCAACCCTCCGATGTACACCGGTTGTTCCCGAAGTTTGCCCGCCCGCATGAGCAGGGCAAGGTAAGCAAGAATCTCCTGGGTTCGACCTAGCGCGAAGGCCGGAATAAGAACCGTACCCTTGCGGGCTAGGACACGGTTAATGCCCTCGGCCAAACGTTCCAGTTCTTGATCGCGACTGAAATTCGGAGGCAATTGACGAGCCCCTCGAGTTGTTTCCATCACCAACACATCGGCGCGCACGCCCTCGAAATCTGCAGCACGGAGAAGGGTCTGGTCGTGAAAACAGACATCGCCCGAATAGAACATGCTCTGCTTGCGACCCCGCACCAGAACACCCGCCGAGCCCAAGGCATGACCCGCGTCGAAAAATTCTAAGGAAGGCCCATTCCGGCGCCCCGGAGTGGTCCCCTGGCTGCGGGCAAACTGAGCCCACTCGATTTCACGACGATAGCCAAAGCCCTGAAAGACTGGGGCGTAATCGTCCACTTCTTCATGCGTATAGAGCGGGTATTCGCGGATTCCCAACTCATCGCGCTGGCGAACCATCACGTTGACCGAATTATGAAGAACTCGCTCAACGATGAAGTAGCTCAGGTCCGTCATGAGCACCCGAGCATGGGGGAAATACTGAAGGGCCACCGGTAACGATCCGACATGATCGTGGTGGCAGTGGGTCAGCGCGATGGCGTCAACCTCCAGATCCTTCACCGTTTCATACAGTGGGAGAGAGGAAAGGCCTTCGCGCTTCGGGTGAGTCCCGGCGTCCATCAAAAGTTGGTGCCCATCGACGGAGAGCATCCAGGCACTGGCTCCGATGTCGTTGTCTGGATTGAGGTTCGTTATCCGCATCGCGGACATGGATAGACCCGGAATCCCCCCCACCGCAAACGCGGAAAGCGTTTATTCGCCGTTGGCGGCTCCGGTGAATCGCGACTCAGAGGTCGATTTAAGGACCAAAGTCGCCACCAATCCACGCTCCCGGCCTCGGGTTAATTCGAGGCGTCCCTGACAAGCGACCATGCACGTCTTCACGATGGCCAAACCCAGACCTGTGCCTCCGGTATCGCTCGAACGGGACTGATCAGGCCGATAAAACGGTTCGCCCAATCGGCCCAATTCGGATTCAGACACGCCCGGGCCGGAATCCACGACTCGCCAAAGCACCTGGTGCGGGCCCGAAGACACGGCCTCGATTTGTATGGGCCCGTGGGCGGCAGCATGATTACGGGCATTTCGCACGAGATTTCCCATGGCTCGCTCCACGAGTTCCGGATGCCCCATGGCCCGCAACTCCTCAGGCACCTGCACAGTGAGATTGAGCGCCTCGGGCATCTCCCGAGCCACCACCCGGCGAGTCATTTCGGCCAGAGGGAGAGACGTCATCTTCGCGTCGGCGGGTTTGAGTGCCGCCTTGGAAAACTGCAGAAGTTCATTCACCAGAGTGGACATGTGACGAACCTCTTCACGCACGTCGTCCACATAGCACCGGACGTCGTCATTAGTCCGCTGCTCTAAGATCCCGAGTGCCATTTCCATTCGGGCCAGTGGCGAGCACAACTCGTGGGCGACATCTCCCAGGAAGCGCTTCTGCCCGGTCACCAAGCCTTCCAATCGGACCGACATACGATTGATCGCACCGCCCAAGCGACCCAACTCGTCTCCACGCTCTTCGGGCACCACGGTATTGAAACGCCCCTCAGCAATGCGCTCGGTGGCAGCAGAGATGTGAGAGACGGATCGGGTGATTCCCCGCACGAACGGCAACCACCAAAGCACCGAGACAGCGATCACCGCCGAAGCGGCCCAGAACCAGGATTGGACATCAAAGAATAAACCGCCTGCCGACAAGGTCTCCGATACCATCGCTATGCGCACCCCTCGCGGAAGACCCGGTCCACGAATCGGATTGCCATGGACCAACCAATACTTCGCTGGACTACCGGCTCGAAGAAAGACCCGTGGCCCTCCCATCGAGGACCGCGGCCCGGATCGCTGGGGTGGCGGCCCAGGAGTTCCCATGGGCCCCGGCTCGAAATGATCTTCGGGTGGCTTTCCCGGCGGTGGCCCCGACCTTCGGTCATCAAACCCACCAGGTCCCGGCGGTGCCAGCGCACGGAGACGCAACAACAACTCGGAAGGCACCTCCAGCTTGGCTCCCAAAAAGAGAACGCCATCCTCTCGCAACAGCATCACGCGAACCGGGTAGGCCTCTTCGAAGCGGGCCATCGCCCGTTCCCATTCAACCATTGGGCGGTCCCGCAATTCGGCCATCAGCGCCCCGACTGGAGCCTGAGAACGATCCCCCGCGGCACGACCTAGCAACGATTCCCCACCGAGCTCGGTCCACAGGAAGACCCCAAAAGCGCCCCCCAAAATAAGCAGGTTCAGGAGCAGCCAGATAAGGATACGGCTGAACAGTGGAATTCGAAGGGTCATTCAGGATCCTCCGGATCGACCATCATGTAGCCCGCCGAACGGAGCGTGCGGATGAAGCGCGGATGCTTGGGGTCGTCGTTGAGTTTTTTGCGCAAGGCCGAGATGTGCACATCGATAGAGCGGTCGAACACGTCGTAGTCCCGCTCTCGAATTTCGTCGAGCAACGCCTCTCGGGTCTTGACCCGTCCACGGGCCTTGGCGAGCGAGAGCAACAGGTCGTACTCCACCGGGGTCAAGCTCAGCGGGACATCGCCCAAAACGGCAGATCGAGAGGCCGGACGAACCCGCAGCGGGCCCACCACAACTTCTCCCTCCGACGTGGCATCAGGCCCCGGGGTGCGGACCGTGCGTCGAGTGACCGCCCGCAATCTCGCCAGGAGTTCGCGGGTGGAAAAGGTCTTGGGCAGGTAGTCGTCGGCTCCCATTTCCAGACCGACGATTCGATCGGCTTCGTCCCCTCTGGCCGTGAGCATCAGCACAGGCACGTCCACCTTGGCGCGGATCCGTTTAAGAACCTCGAATCCGTCCAAACCCGGCAGCATGAGATCGAGGAGGATCGCATGCCACGGCTCCCCAACCGCACGGTCCACACCTTCAGGACCTGTGTGAACGGCCTCCACCAAATATCCCATGGGAGCGAGATAATCGCGAATCAGGCGGCAAAGCTTCCGGTCATCATCGATAACCAAGATACGGGGCAGCGTGTCCCGGGATGCGGAGTCGGCGTGATTGGATTTCATGAGAAAAACAAGGGCAACCCATCGGTCTTGATGACCAGCAGCCTAGTCGGCACCGAGAGGAACCAGACACATATTTACGCCTGCTTAACAATTTTCCGCGCGAGACACATCATTTCATTACAGAAGTGGCGTCTTATGTTTCTAGAACGACATGGCGAGGGTTCGCCAAGCGTCCACTCCAACAGCACACACCATCCATACACGATGAAAACACTGAATCACACCTTACTGGCACTGGCCCTGGCTGGCGCAACTCTCACCGCCATCGCCCAAAATGAGGAGCGCCCCCAGCCTCCTGGCGGTCCTGAAGGTCCTGGCGGACGGCCGCGCATGGTCTCCCCATTGATGGAGGCCCTCGATAAGAACCATGACGGCATTCTGGATGCCGACGAAATTAAGACTGCCGCGACCGCTCTCCTGAAGCTCGACAAGAACAGTGACGGAAAGCTCACCCAAGAAGAACTCCGACCGGCTCGCCCGCCGGGCGGTCGTGGACCTGGTGGACCTGGTGGACCCGATCGGGAAGGTCGCCCGCAAGGCGACGGGCGTCCGTCGCGTCCTGAAAAACAGTAATCTCCTCACCGAACCACTCCACACCGGCGACTTCTACTCCCTGAGGAAGTCGCCGGTTTGCTTTTCTGAAACACCCAACGTGCGAAGCCCGGCTGGGGAATTCGTCGCAGCCCCCAAAAACTAATCCCGGCCTAAGACCCATCGGGCCAGTTGCACCAGAGAGGCCGGCTGCCCGGTCCGCAACACAGCCGTCTTAAAGATACGAGCGCAGCCCCACAGGACAGCCACATCAGACAGCAACAGCAGAACCAAAGTCCCAATCACCTCCCGCAGTGGAGGATTGGCCGCCACACGGTTCATCATCACGAACGGTGTGTAGGGCGGTATCCAGGACAATACCGTCGCCACCGGGCCATTGGGATCCTTGGGGATAAAGGTGATCGAAACCAAAGGGACCATCATGAGCAAGGCGATGACTCCGGTGAAATTCTGAGCCTCCTTTAGATTGTTGCAGGTGCTGCCCAAAGCCAAAATGACCGCGGCATAGAAAAGATAGCCAAGCAGAAAATAGAGAACGAATGCGGGCAGCAGCCAGGAATCCAACAACAAGGTGGCCAACTCCAGAGGTAAGCGGTGAGCAATGGAATCGGCCGCCATAGCCGCAGCCCCCGCCGTGTGGAGGGTCCAAAAGGTCATCAAGACCAACGACCCGATCCAACCCAGGGTCATCACGGCGCCGACGGCGGCCACACCCACTAACTTTCCAGTCATCAACTCGAGTGGCGTCACCGAGGAGAGCAACACTTCCAAGATCCGGTTTGAGCGTTCCTCGATCAGTGAATTGAGCAGCATCTGGGAGATGCTGAACACGGCGATCCACAGCAGGTACACGAATGCGCTGGGAGCCCATTGCCTGAGCAAATCCGCCACTCCCACCTGCTCCTCGCCTTCAGCTTTGCGGGGATTAAAACTCATCAACTGCGCCTGCGAGCCCTCCACTCGGGCGATGCTCGATGAGTCCATCCCCAATCGGGAGTACTCGCGGCTTCGAAAATTCCTCGAAAGGGCGTCAACCAGACGGTCCTGCAACTGAGTATCGGCCTGATTGACGGACCAAAACCTCAAGATCGGCGGTGCATTGGAGGTGAGTCCGTCCTGCAGGATGGCGACGGCGAAGAGCGGCACCTCTTCGTCGACTCCCAGCGGCTTAAAAAGGCGTCCTGCCCTCATCCAGTCCCGGAGGCGGCCCTCAAACTCGGAAAGATCACCCCGCCACTGCAACTCTGCGGGCAGTGCTACCAGACGGTTGAGCGGGGCTGGAGGCGCGAACTGGCCCGCGTCGGCTTTCATCAGCGGCCCCAAATCTTCCTGAAACCTCGACCACGCCTGAGGTTGTTTATCCACCGCCGGAAGGGCCTGACCCGGCTTTAGCCTCGAAGCGGCCCATTCGCGAAAGTGAAATAATTCACGACGAGATTCAGCCGTCTTCAGTTGGTCGAGAACCACGTCGAACAAGCGCTCGCCGGCCGTCGTATCGATCAGAGCGACATGGCGGGTGGGAGTCCCCTTGCGGGCCAGGATCAGCGGCACCTGGGAAGCGACCAACCAGAGCAACGGAACCAACAGGATTCCAAACCAGAACCCCCGGGTCTGGGTGTTGTCGAGGAATTCACGAACTGCAATCAACAGGGCGTTTCTCATCGCAAAGCGGTCTCCCGAGCACTCGGACCCACCAAATGAACGAAGACTTCGTGGAGATCTGGATCCTGGACATCGAAGCGCCGCAATCGGAGCGATCGTTCGAAGCAGGATTCCAACACCGCCGAGGCAGACGCCCCGGGTTCGAGCTCCAATCGCCAGCGGTTGCTGCTGTACGCCTCCATCGAGCGCACGCCAGGAAGGATTCCCAGCAGGGGCGAGGCCTCCGCAGTCTCCAGAGTGATCCGAATGGGCAACAGGGAACGAGCCTCGGATACGGTGCCCTCGAAGAGCCCGCGCCCGCCACCGAGGATGATTAGTCGATCACAAAGACGCTCGGCATGGGACATGACATGAGTGGAAAAGAGAATCGTGCAACCCCGGGCCTTGAGATCGACCAGAATATCCTCCAAGACCTCCTGATTGACCGGATCAAGGCCGGAAAACGGCTCATCTAAGAGGACTAGTTCGGGATCGTGGGCAATGGACGCAAGCACCTGAACTTTCTGTCCCATGCCCTTGGACAAGGTCTCCACTTTCTTGTCGGCGAAGGCTCCAAGGCCATATCGCCCCAACAACTCTCGGGCTCGCTGGTTAGCCCGGGTGCTGGAAAGCCCTTTGAGTGTGGCGAAGTAAGCGATGACAGAGGCGGCCGTCATCTTGGAGTACAGACCCTTTTCTTCAGGCAAGTAGCCCACCCGATTGCGAACCGACATCGCCGAGGGAGATCCGAGCACCGACAGTTCACCAGAGTCGGGCGAGAGCATGCCCAAGATGATTCGCAAGCTGGTGGTCTTCCCTGCCCCATTAGGCCCCAAAAAACCATAAACCGAGCCCGCGGGAACCGACAAGGAGAGGTCTTGAACCGCGTGAAAACGCCCGAAAGACTTTGAAACATGTCGGAGTTCCAACGCAGCGGGCATGGGTTCACAGTGTTCTCACCGTTCCGCATCGACAAGAATATCCCAACGTCTGGACCTCCAAACTTCTATAGATCGATCCGTCGCAGAATCGGAACAGCTTCTCGGATTCCCTCCTGGATCTACTGAAGGCATACTGAGGGCGCACAATGAATCCGACCGCCCATTCCTTCACCGTCAATGGACGCACTTATACCCCCCCGGCCCAACCCGTGGCGGTGCTGTGCCTCGACGGTTCTGCCGATGCCTACCTGGATGCCGCGATGGCCCGCGGTTTAATGCCTCATGTCCAGCGATTGGCCGTTCAGGGGTGGCGGGGGTCGGCCCGGGCCGCCATGCCCACCTTCACCAACGTCAATAATAGCTCGATCGTCACGGGTGTGCCTCCGGCAGTCCATGGGATCGGCGGCAATTTCTTCTACGACACCTCCATTGGGCAGGAAGTGATGATGAACTCATCGAGCTTTCTCCGGGTGCCCACGTTGTTCCCTGCCGCTCAGTCCGCCGGGCGCAAGGTGGCGGTGGTCACGGCCAAAGAAAAACTCCGAGACATCTTCGCCAGCGGCTTGATCAGCAAGGGCGGCATCGCTTTTTCCTCCGAAAAGGCCCGCGACGCTGCGCTGACCACCCACGGCATCGAGAGTGTGGAAACGCTGTCCGGCCCAACCCCAGCCATTTATTCGGGCGACGCCTCGTTGTACGTCCTGAGGGCGGGAGTGCAATTGCTTCGGGCCGGCCGAGCCGATTTTCTCTACCTTAGCACCACCGATTTCATGCAGCACAAGTATGTGCCGGATGCACCCGAGGCCCTCGCGTTCTACGCAAGCATCGACGCGGAGGTTGGACAATTGCTCTCGCTCGGAGCCGTGGTGGGGATCACCGCCGATCACGGCATGAACTCCAAGCAGCGAGCCGATGGGACACCCAACGTGGTCTATCTGGAGTCGGAACTCAACGCGCGCTGGGGAGAGGGCTTCCGGGTCATCCTGCCGATCACGGACCCCTACGTCGTCCATCACGGAGCCTTAGGTTCCTTCGCTCAAGTTCACCTGCCGACCGACCGGTCGGTCTCCTTGGCTGAGGTCCTCGACTTCGTGGCTACTTTGCCCGG
>JAPLUH010000523.1 GCA_026397675.1 Verrucomicrobiota bacterium | reverse complement strand
TTCCGGTCCTGAACGACGAAGAGGGCGACGGTGAAATCGATATTTTCATGGAGATGCGGCATGGGTGGATGAATGGATGCAGAGCTAGGGTGACGATAAAAGAGCCCCCAGGTTTCGGATTTATCCGTGAGCTGGGGTCCCAAGAGAAGTCGGTCAAGGGCGTATCGGAGCCAGTTTACCCAATGAGCGCTGTGAGGGTCGAGGGCCCGGTCGATTTGCTTCAATCGTAACCAGTGGCCGATGGCTGCGGTCAGCACTCATGTCTGGGGTTTTCTTGACTCCGCAATCAACAACGATCGCCATGAAACGCTTGTCTCTAGCCTCCCTGTTGGCCATTTGTGGCCTAATTCTTTCTACCGCCACCGGGTCGCTCTTGGCCCAGAACGAGGCTCCGGCGGCCCAAGCCGGCGCTCCCGGCGCACCGGGCGCACCCGGCGGTCGCGGGGGTCGGGGCAATTGGGATCCCGAGCAAATGCGTCAACGCATGATGGAGCGCATTCGCGAGCAGCTGGCCGTGAAAGATGATGCAGAGTGGAGCGTCATTGAGTCCCGAATTAAGAAAATCAACGACTCCCGATCTGGCATGGGTCGAGGCTTCGGCGGTCCCGGCGGCGGCCCTGGCGGCCCTGGCGGTCAAGGGGCCCCCGGAGGCCAGGGTGGTCAGGGTGGTCGTCAGGGACGCGGTGGTTTCGGTCAGCCTAATCCGGATGCGGAGGTCTTGCAGACGGCCTTAGATTCCGGTGCCTCTGCCGATGATATTAAGGTCAAGCTGACGGCTTACCGCGCAGCGGCGAAGGTGAAGGAAGGGCAACTCGAGAAGGCTCAAGATGAACTTCGCCAACTCCTCTCCGTCAAGCAAGAGGCCCGCGCGGTTCTGCTCGGCTTGCTGAAGTAAGCCACAAATTCTGTGACGACCCCGGGAGGGGCGCTTGAAGGAAAGCGGGGAACCAGGCTTCTCCACGTTGCTTCAGGTGCCACCTCCCGGTCTCGTTGTCGCCGGATTCTATTTCGATAATTGCTCCGTCAATCACCCGCACCATGGCCGAAGCCTCGACACCCACCCAAACGCTTCTCGATCATATGATCGCCGAGCGGCAACTTTCTGCCGTTGACGCGTTGGCGTTTGTTCAGGCCCGGTTGCTCAAGGGAGCTTCAACCGAAGGGGTTGAGGAGGCCACCGAGCGGGATGTCTTGGAATGGCTGAGCCACGAATATGGGGTGGGGTTTCTTCCCCTGGATTCGGTCGAGGCCGATCGCGAGGTACTGGCGCTCTTCCCGGCCCGAATCCTCCTCAAGGAAGAACTGCTGCCGCTGCGCCGCGATCACGGTTCCATCGAGATTGCCAGCTGCCGCCTTTTTGCTACTCGCGGACTGGACACACTCCGCTCCCTGACAGGCCTCCGTCTCAAATTAGTTTTGTCGCCGCGGGAGGCGCTCCTACGGGAGATGAAGAAGAATCTCGGAGTCGGTGCCGACACCATCGGCGCACTCGACGAAGAGAAATCGGTCCAGGTCGTCGATGAAAACAGCGAGGATTCTAACCTCGACGCCGGAGCCGAGGATGAAGCGTCCATTATACGCTTCGTAAATCAGGTTCTTAAAGACGCCATCGAGCTGCGGGCTTCGGACATTCATCTGGAGCCCTTCGAGCACGAATTTCGCATTCGCTACCGCATCGATGGCGAACTGCAGGAAATCCCGCTTCCGGCACAGCTCAAGCAGTTCCAACCGGCCATCGTTTCACGGGTCAAGATCCTCAGTCATCTCAACATCGCGGAGAAGCGCTTGCCTCAGGATGGGCGTATTAAGGTTCGCATCGAAGACACCGAGGTCGACATCCGCGTTTCAGTGATTCCCATGCTCCACGGGGAGGCGGTGGTCATGCGTCTATTGCGGCAGAATTCGACCCTGCGGGGTCTGTCCCATATCGGTCTAGCAACCCGCGAGTTGGAGTGTTTTCGGAAGGTGCTGAATTTACCGCATGGAATCGTGTTGGTGACAGGCCCGACTGGCAGCGGCAAGACCTCGACCCTTTACACCGCCCTCAACGAGATCAACGACGAGGTCCGCAAGATCATCACGATCGAAGACCCCGTCGAGTATCAGCTTCGGGGCGTGAATCAAATCCAGGTTTCGGAGAAGGCCGGACTCACCTTTGCCCGAGGATTGAGGTCCATTCTCCGCCATGATCCCGATGTCGTACTCATCGGTGAAATCCGAGATCGGGAGACAGCACAAATCGCGGTGCAGGCCTCGCTGACCGGCCATTTGGTGTTCTCCACGCTGCACACCAACGACGCCCCCGGCGCGCTGACCCGCTTGGTGGACATGGGGGTTGAGCCCTACCTGGTGGCGTCATCTCTCGAAGCGGTTCTGGCCCAGCGGCTGGTTCGAGTCTTGTGTCCTCATTGCAAAGTGCCTGACACCTCGGCTCATGCGAACGCCTTCCGATCTCGCATGGGCATTGCCCCAGAGGTGGAACTCTTCAAGGGCGTAGGATGTCGCGAGTGCCGGCAAACTGGATTCTTCGGACGTCACGCCATCTTCGAATGGATGGACATCGATGAGAATATCCGTCGTCTGATTTTGGAAAATGGCTCCACCGACCAAATTCGTTCGGCGGCTCGAACTGCTGGCATGCGGACATTGGCCGAGGACGGCTGGCGCTTGGTGGCTCAAGGTATCACCACCGTAGAAGAGGTCCTGAGCGTCACCACGGACAAGGAAACTCCCCGATCCCAGGCACCGGCCGATTCGGGCGAAGCCACCGACCAGACCCGTGGTTCCGGGGCATCGGGTTCACGCACCTGACCCATGCCCACCTTCACCTACCGAGCACTCCAAGCCGATGGGCAGATGGCCGATGGCATCGCCGAAGCGGCCACCCGTCCCGAAGCCTTGCGGGTCATCGAAGCGCGAGGGCTTCGTCCCGTCAGCGTCATCGAAGCCCGCAGCAGCGGTCGTCGAGCGGTTAAAGTGGCCAAGGATTCGTCCGCCCCCACTCAGGGAATGGGCGGGTGGTCGTTGGGTGGTTCCAAGGTGAGCTCGGAGGAATTAGAGAATTTCACTCGGTTGCTCTCCAGCCTACTCGCCGCGGGGGTACCGTTGAGTCGGGCGCTGACCATCCTTGGTAAGGAGGCGTCGTCGCCGGTGGCCTCGGCAAAGTGGCGTGAAATCCATAGCCTGGTGGTGGATGGTATGTCCCTGGCCAGTGCCATGGCCCGATCCCCGGAAACGTTCCCGAAAGTTTATACGGCGATGGTCGAGGCCGGTGAGGCCGGCGGATTTCTCGATGTCGTCCTCGCGCAAATCGCAGACTTCCAGTCCCGAGAAAAGGAGCTCCGATCCAAGGTGCTCACGGCAATGATTTATCCAGCGGTGCTGCTGCTGATGGCGGTGGTGGTGCTGAGCGTGCTGCTGGTCTTTTTCATTCCCAAATTCCAGAAGGTCTTCACCAGCGTGAAAGGCGGCTTGCCCCTCATCACCCAAATTATTATCGCCACCAGCGACATCTTGCGTTCCTACGGGCTGTTGGTGTTGGTCGGGTTGGTACTGGGGAGTTTCTTCTTGAGAACCTGGATTGTCTCGCCTGCGGGCCGACGCATTTGGGAAGGGTTGACGTTGAAAGCTCCTGTCGTAGGTCCGCTCAGTGCCCGATTTGCGATGGCGCGTTTTTGTCGAATGCTGGGGACCTTGATTGGAGCCGATGTCCAGTTGGTTCAGGCACTGAATGTGGCGCGCCGTTCGATCGGCAACCAGATCCTGGTGGATGCTGTGGCTCGTTCGATCGACCAGGTGCAGCAGGGCGGACGTCTCGGCCAGAGTTTGGCGGAGTGTCCCACCCTCTTCAGCGGGTCCGTGATGGAGATGATCTCGGTGGCGGAAGAGAGTGGGCGACTGGATGTCGAACTCATCCGCATCGCCAACGTCACGGAGAGTGAATTAGACCGACGTCTTAAAACTGCGGTGGCCTTGGCCGAGCCGTTGCTCCTCTTCCTGATCGCCGGTTTTATCGGCTTCATCTTTATCGGCATGCTGCTTCCGGTTTTCTCGCTGCAAGACTACATCAAGTAATTCCTTCTGACCTCATGAACCTGAACCTCACCCTTCGTCCCCAGGCAGGAGCCTTCGCCGGCAAGACACGTCGCCGCCACCGTGGTTTCACGTTGGTTGAGATGCTGTTGGTCATCACCATTATCGGGATTTTGGCCGCACTTGTGGTGCCCAAGATGATGGGTCGCAGCGAACAGGCCCGACAGTCGGCAGCACGCGCCGACATCGCCTCAATCAAGACGGCTCTAGACGCCTACGAGGTGGACAATGGCACTTACCCGAAGGCCTTGGCCGACCTCATTCAGGCCCCGCGGCAGGCCCGCAACTGGCGCGGACCTTATTTGGACAAGGTCCCTCAAGATCCCTGGGGCAACGAATACCAGTACGTTCAACCCGGACGACAGAATTCTACCTCCTTCGATTTGTCCTCCATAGGGCCGGACGGTAAGGCAGGAACCGAGGATGACTTTGGCAACTGGACGGCGAAATAAGAGTCACAGACCGAAGGGTTCGCGGCAGCAGGGCTTCACCTTGATCGAAATGATTCTGGTGATGGCGTTGTTGGTCGTCGCTGTCTCGATGGTGTCTCCGCGCCTGTCGGGATTCATCCGAGGACGAGCTTTGGAGTCCGAAGCCCGTCGGGTTCTGGCCCTGACGCATGCGGCTCGGAGTCGGGCTATTTCTGAGAGCATGCCTGTCCTACTGTGGCTCGACGCCACCGTCGGGCGCTATGGTGTCGAGCGCGAGACTCCGGGCCAAAAGGGTGATCCGTTGGCTCAGGAATTCACCGTCGATGACAATCTCCGGATCGCCTTTGATCAGGCCCAGCGCCTTATCGGCCAGACGTTGACGAGTACCCGCACCACGGGGCTGCTGCCCGGAATCTCCAGTTCTCAAAGACCCACCACCGCCCGGACCGAACCATCGATCCGACTCCTGCCGGATGGGACCATCGATGAGGACAGTCCTAATGCCATTCGCATCGAAGACTCCGATGGGTCCGTGCTGTGGCTCGTCGAAGGGTCGGACCGCCGCCATTATGAAATTCGCACCGGTCTCCAATAACCGTCGGCGAGCGGGATACACCCTGGCGGAGACGCTGGCGGCCCTCCTCTTTTTGGCCATCGTCATCCCCGCCGTGGTCGAAGCGCTGCATGTGGCGGGGCTAGCCGGCACCGTATCTATT
>JAPLUH010000467.1 GCA_026397675.1 Verrucomicrobiota bacterium | reverse complement strand
CTCTCTTTCGAGACACCCCCTTGCTGGACCGTGTCGACGATCACCCGAGCCCGAGCCTCGATGCCTCGTTTGAGGACATCTTTCTGGACCGGGTAGACGTGACAGCATCCCCCACAGACCAGCAGCGCACGAAGCGGACGCGACGCAGCGGCGGACACCTCAACCGTCAGTCCCAGCCTCCAGAAACAGTGGAGCAGCCACCCCAGTCGGTATTGATTTTTCAGAAGCGTGCAACCCGCCTCGGCGCTTCTGGGTCAAAACGGAAACCTTCGGATTGGATCAGTCCAGCTTGCGGACCCAGATGTTGCGATAGCGCACTGGATTGCCGTGGTCTTGAAGGAGCAGCGGCCCCGTGGGAGTCGCCCCGGAAAACTTGGCCGAAACCGAGGCATCACCTTGGATTGGAATATGGTCCTGAACCAGCACGCCGTTATGCAGCACCGTGAACGAGCCCGGTTGAACCTTGCCTTCGGCTCCCGGCGTGGGCGGATGGAACACAATGTCGTACGTTTGCCACTCACCGGGCTTACGGGAGGTATTCACCAAGGGTGCATTGTGGCCATAAAACGAGGCTGCCTGACCGTTGAAATAGGTTTTGTTCTGATGGGAATCGAGCACCTGGATCTCGTAGCGCCCCTGAAAGTAGACACCGCTGTTGCCCCTTCCCTGTCCTTCACCCTTCACTACAGCGGGTGAGGCCCATTCCAGATGCAGCTGGATTGCGCCGAATTCCTGGCGGCTCATCAAGCCCTTGCCGTGCACCTCCATGTGGCCGTTCTCTAGCTTCCACTTCGGCTCGCTACCATCGTCACTCTTCCAGGCAGAGAGATCCTTGCCATCGAACAGCACCACCGCATCTGACGGGGGCGAACCGGCGGTTCCTGGCGTAACAAGCGCCGGTTCTCGGTCACCGGCGGGAGCGGCGGCAAAGGATACGAGTGCCATGGAGGCAGCGGCGATTCGAAGCAGACGGATTGCACGAGTTTTCATGAGGGTCGATCACTGGGTGGGCGTTGTTCTGAATCCTTGCGGGAAGCGCTTCTCGGTCAAGGATTCCTCAAAAGTTTCAACAACTCCTGAAGTTTGGCCTTTGAACCCGACTCAGAGACTTTGATAACACTTTGCAACCGTGAGTGCCTTTGCGCCCAGCCTGTTACTGCTCATCCCCGCCTACAACGAGGAGAACCGTATCGGGCCCGTCTTGGAAGACTACGCCGACTACTTCGGCCAGCATTACGCCGGCAAGTTTCGTCTGGTCGTCGTGCTCAATGGGTGTCGAGACAACACCTTGGGAGTGGTTCAACAGGCTGAACAACGTCATCCCTGCATCACACACAGTGAATTTACCGGTGCCATCGGCAAAGGAGGGGCCCTCATTGAAGGACTCAAGCTGGCGCCCTTGGCGGACCTCATCGGCTACGTAGATGCCGACGGCGCAACACCGCCCAAAGCCTTCCACGACCTGGTGCGTTCATTGGAAACACCCTCTGTTGCCTGCGCCATCGCCTCCCGCTGGATTCCGGGAGCCATCGTGCATCATTTCCAACCGGAGAACCGTCGATTCGCCAGCCGACTGTTCCATCTCTTTGTCGAACTCTTCTTCAGGATGCGCATCTTGGACACCCAATGTGGGGCCAAGGTCATTCGCCGCCATGCCGTCGAGATCATCCATGAGCGTCTCACATTAGCGGACCTCGCTTTCGACGTGAACCTGCTCTACTCACTCAAGCAGGCAGGATTTGCGATCCGGGAAGTCGCGACAGAGTGGTCCGACAAGAGCGGTTCCAAGGTGGTTTTTAATCTACGGACAAGCCTCAACATGCTGCTGTCCTTGATCCGCCTGAGGCTCATTTACTCACCGTTTTACCGATGGCTCGGGCCACTCCGACCCGTGGAAGCTTGGATCTATACTCAACTCCGCGCCCCACAACCAATTTGGCATGACAAGCACACCGGTGCAGGGGCCCAGGCGGGAGTGGAATCAAAGCCAGATTCCACGAACTCGCGCTCACAGTGAGCGGGATGAATCTGTGGCCGAACCCAGAAGTTTGTCAGACTCCCGGCTGAGGAATCGCTCGACCGCTTCAAACTTGGCCACATTCTCGGGCTTCAAAGCCATCAGAGCACGATGGGCATCCAGACAGCACTTCAGGACCTCTGCTTTTGAAGCAGCTTCAAGGACAACCGAATCCATTTTCGGCAACGATTCGCGCAAGAGATCGGCGGTCAGCACGGAAACTTGATCGAGGACCCCATGATCCTCCAGACCATCGAGAATGCGTTGTGGAGCCTCATACAAAGTAAAGAATGCTCCACCTGCCCCCACCAAGCGGGACAGCGAGCCCGAGAAACCACTGTCCATCATCAAGGCTCGTGATAAATCCAGCACCACACTGCGAACTCCTTGATCCTTCAGCCGAACAACGAGTTTTTCGAACGCGGGAGCTGATTCAGCAGCAGCCCGACCCTCGAGACGAACAAACGCCTGAGGGCCATCCAGACCCACTGAGATGGAGCAACCTGGCAGCGGCACGGCGTCACTATCTGCGTCGAGAATTTGGGGGTCAAGACATGGTCGAGCCAACGACCTCAGTCGGTACTCGTTAGCACCGTTTCGAAAACCACGGGATTTTACCGTTTTGAAAACGGCACACTCTCAGCCTTGTAGTGGCACTTTTCTTCACCAACGAACATCGGTGTTTCTTCCTTCTGTTGAGGCTATGAAGGTGTTCGAGACCAGCCAACCGATGAAGAGCGATGTGCAGTCCACTGCTAGTCATGGGCAAACTGACTCAACCGGGTGGCAATGATTGGGACTTTGCTGCCGCTCAAGAATGGGTTGCCCATTTTCTTCACGAAGCAGTCATTGATCGGCCGGCTGACCCGCGAGTGTGTGTCCATCGACGCACACCCTCCCAATTGCCCGGGACCCAAAACCTT
>JAPLUH010000052.1 GCA_026397675.1 Verrucomicrobiota bacterium | reverse complement strand
AGCAAATCCATCGCCTTCTGGCAGTTGGACACCGAGGGCGTCCGCGAAGTATCCTTGGTGAACAACACCGACAGCCTGTACCCGAACGTGCAGCGCATTCCCTACCCCAAGACGGGCGAACTCAACTCCGCCTGCCGCATCGGCGTGGTGGATGCCTCGGGTGGCGACATCCGCTGGGTGAAAACCCCGGGCGACCCGCGTGAACATTATATCCACGACCTCCAGTGGATCCCCCGCACCCGGCGCCTGCTGCTCCAGCAATTGAACCGCCTGCAGAACACCAACCGCGTGTTTATCGCCGAATCCGCCACGGGCGAAGTCACTCCATTGCTCGTCGACTCCGACAAAGCCTGGGTCGAAGCCCACAACGACCTCACCTGGCACAGCGACGGCCGCCGCTTCCTGTTCTGGAGTGAACGGGACCAGTGGCAGCACCTCTATTGGGGCGGACTCAAAAACGGAAAACTCAAACCTGCCACGCGCGGTGCCTTCGATGTGACGGAACTGGTCCGGGTGCAAGAGGCTCGGCAGGAACTCTACTTCATGGCCTCCCCGGACAACCCGACGCAGCGCTATCTCTACCGCAGCTCGTTCCGCGGACACGGCCTCGAACGCCTAACCCCCACCAACGCTCCGGGCACCCATAAATACGTGGCCTCACCCGATGGCCGGTGGGCCTTCCACACGGTGTCGTCGTTCACCGTGCCGCCCAAGACCGAGCTCATTTCCCTGCCCGACCACAAGACGGTTCGGGTGCTGGCCGACAACCAGAAGATCCGCGAGAAACTGGCCACCTTGAAGGTTCCCACCACCGAGTTCTTCCGAGTTCCGGTGGGAGACGGCATTGAAATTGATGGCTGGTGCGTGCTGCCGCCAGAGTTCGACCGTACAAAAAAACACCCGCTCATCGTGCATGTTTACGGCGAACCGGCTGGGCAAACGGTGAAAGACCAATGGGGCGGATCCGGCCAACTCTGGCACTGGATGCTCGCCCAACAAGGCTACGTGGTCATGAGTTTCGACAACCGCGGCACGGCCACACCCCGGGGCCACGACTGGCGCAAATCGATCTACCGCCAAGTGGGCATCCTCGCCTCGCAAGATCAGGCGACCGCGCTCAAGCACGTGCTGGCCACGCGGCCCTACCTCGACCCCAAGCGCGTCGGCATTTGGGGTTGGAGCGGCGGCGGCTCGATGACGCTCAACGCCCTGCTCCGCCATCCCGACCTCTACACCGCGGGCATATCCATCGCGTCGGTTCCCAACATGCGCCTGTACGACACCATTTATCAGGAGCGCTACATGGGCCTGCCCTCGGACAATGCCGAGGGCTACCGCCAGGGCTCGCCGCTGACCTTCGCCGACCAACTTCAGGGCAAGCTGCTGCTCATCCACGGCACCGGCGACGACAACTGCCACTATCAAGGAGCTGAAGCGCTGGTGAACGCCTTCATCACCCACGGCAAGCAGTTCCGCATGATGTCGTACCCCAACCGCTCCCACTCCATCAGCGAAGGCCTCAACACCAGCGTCCACCTCCGCCAACTGATGACCGACTTCCTCCACGAAACCCTGCCCCCCGGGCCACGGTAGGCGGGCGGCGCGAAGAACCCCCAGGAGGCGAATCTCGCCAACCTAGGGGTTGCTGTTTTGGGGCCTCCCGAATCACCGGTGCCCCGATCGATCAGGCCGCACTTCAGGCGCGCCAGCCGTGATTCTCGCGGACCTGAATCATCGCCGAGAGGATGTTGTTCCAGGTCTCCTGCTTGCCCATGACATCGTTCGGGAACATGCAGCCGTCCCAGCAAATGTGCTGAAACTTCTTAGTCACCTTACTGGCGTCATCGCGCATCCAGTAGCCGGCATCGCGAGCGATGTTCAACTTGCCGTTCGGATCGGTCGCTAGGCAGTGCTTGCCCGTCTTCTCGTGATCGCCCGAGCCCTTCACGGTCGCGTCATTCTGGGCCACGTGGAAGTCGATGGTCCAGGGCCGCAGCGCGGCCGTCATCTTCTTCATGGCCTTGTGGAAGGCTTCCGGCTCCCAGTGGTAGTTCTGCGGCACGATCCGGTGGGCGCTCGGAGCATTGTAGCCCAGCGTGTAGAGGAGCGTGTGGGCCATGTCGGCCTGGAAGCCCACGACCTTGGGCATCCCGGTCTCTTCCAGCGTCTGGATCATGTACTTCCAGGATTGCATACCACCCCAGCAAATTTCGCCCTCGGCGGCCAGACGCTCACCGTGATCTTTGGCCACCTTGCCGCCCTCGCGGAAGGTCTTGGCGATGAGCTTCGTGTTGCCCTTGGGGTCTTTGTCCCAGGCGGTCACCGGCGCGGCCGAATCGATGCGAACCACACCGTAGGGACGCACGCCCAGGTCACGAAGCTTCTGACCAATGCGGCACGCCTTGCGCACCGCGGACACCCAATTGGCGCGCTGCGTGGTATCGCCCATGGCCGAGCCATCGAACCACACCGGAGCCACCACCGTGCCCACCACGAACCCGCGCGACTGAATCTTCTCGGCGAGCTTCTTGATGCCATCGTCGGTGATGTCGATATCGACGTGCGGGTTGTACAAGAACAAGTCCACCCCATCGAACTTCACGCCGTTGACCTCGGCCTTGGCGGTGTAGTCGAGCATCTTGTCGAGATCGATCGACGCCTCGGCGCCCTCCCCGCCCTTGCCCACCAAACCCGGCCACATCGCATTGTGCAGCTTCGGAAAATTGTTAGCAGCCGGAGCGACCGGAGCAGCCGGTGCAGCGGCGGCCGGGGCCTTGGCGGACTTCTTGGCGGGAGATTTCTTTGCGGTGGGCTTGCTCATAGAAAATAGGAGATGGGATGAGAATCGAATGACCCGTCGGGGATTCAAGCACGGTTTTCCAAATCGGCCCAATCTCTCGCTGCGAATACCCAGAAAAATCGACGATCACCGAGGTCGCAGGTAGCCGAGTTATCCAACCGCAAGAACACCCCGCCTCCGGCCAATGAGGCCCATCACGGGTTCGTTTTAGTAGAATCGCAAGACCGCCCGGCCTGAGGCCCATGGGCTAGAATCACCAGGTGCGCCAACGCCCCGATGAGCACCAGCAAGTTGCCCATTTGCGACACCCCATGCCACATCCCGAATTGCCGCGCCAAGATCGGGCGTTCCTCGGCGGACGTTGTGATGGCGTACCGTTGCCGGTTCAGCTCCACCAATTTGGGCTGCAGCCAAAACCCGCCCACGCAAACGAGCATCAACACCACGGCCAATCCCCAGCGTGAGCGTCGCGCCAAGGCAGAACCACCGGTGCCAGATCGTAGTTGCAGGGCCAGCGCCACCACCGTGCAGACCACTTGCAGCACGAAGTACTTGGCCAACACCGACTGAGCGATGAGCCCCGCATTTTGTCGCCCAACGAGATCCGTCACCGCTGGCGAGAAGAAGTTGGGGCCCACCACGACTGTCAGGAACAGCCCCGCCCCAAACCACACCGCCGCATTCACCACCGCCAGCACATGCCAGATAATCCGCATGCGCGGAGACTTCTCTGAAACGCTACTCAATACAAACCGCCAATAGGGCGGGTTTGTTCCGGGCTCCACTACTGCGAGCGTGACACCACCTCCATGGTTAACTTGCGGCTGGTCGACATTCCTTCTCCTGGCCGGGGTCGCGATTTTTGAATCAACGCCTCATCCTCCACAGCCAAGCCAATCCAACAGGGTGTCAAAAATTTTGAACCAACAGCAGCAATAGCCACAGGTGGAAAGAGGTGGTTGCCGAATCTCGCAACCGAGGGCTACGGTTCCAGCATGTCGGGTGTAAGCGCAAAGCAGATTAAGCGGCTGGAGGGAGATGCCAGGATGGCCGCTTTGGAAATTGCTGGTCGCAGTCCTGCCGAGGCACGCGCCCAACAAACTCGGGTGTCGCTGGTAGGTGACGGTCGCAAGTGGCGCATCACCAATCTCCAGAAGGCGGTCCGAGTCATGGCCTCATGGCGCTAGGCTCAAAATACCGACTGGAAGAGTTCGCGGAGGTATTTGACCTCCGAGATTCCGACGGAAGGCCTTTCCTGCTGATTGGTGGACAAGCCGTCAATTACTGGGCAGAGCGGTACCGTTCCATCGAACCGAGCCTGGAGTTGTTCCAACCTTTCACCAGCGAAGATATCGATTTCAAAGGTAACCGGAGCGACGTCGAACTCATCGCCAAACAACTGAACCTGAAACCAGCATTTCCTGACCCCAAGGAGATGACCTCTCTTGCCGGTGTCATTCCATTTTGCATCGATGGCTTCGACTCCTGCATAGAGGTCGTTCGAACAATTCCTGGAGCTCCATCCAGCGCCGAGGAAGCGGCCATCGAAGTCGAATGGAATGGAAAACAACTTCGGATACTCGACCCGGTTTCGCTGTTTGCGTCGAAGCTAAAACTGTTGGCCACCGTTTCCCAAGCCAACCGCCAAGACGCCCAGCATCTCCGAATCCTCGTCAAGTGTGTCAGATCCTTCTTAGGCGAACTCTTGGAAGAAGTCCATCGAGGACAGGTACCTTCCCGACACTGGCTCAACATCGTCTCATTCCTCCGTAAGACCACAGCTACCAAGCAAGCGATGCGAATCTCTGCGGAATTAGGGCTCGTCTGGTATGACATCCTTCCATGGGATGAGATCGGAAGGAGCCAAGATTCGAGGATCATGGGGTTTCTCCACAGCGCGACCACTCAGTCCCAGGGTTCGAAAGAGCTCCCCCAATAGACGATCAGAAGGCTGGAAACCAAAAGGTGCAATTCGCTCCCTACCCCCAGTCACCTGATTCACCGGACAGGTCTTCTTGGATGCCTTGGACTTGGCAGCCTTGGATTTCATCGGCACAATATGGCTGTCGGGCGTCAGCAGTGCGTTCACTGGTAGTTTTTTGTTAGGCGAAACAGTTGTCAACAAAGCCAAAAACGCACCAAAGCCCCGTAAACATTGGTCTGTCCCGATAGCTCAAATGGATAGAGCTACGGTTTCCTAACCTGCTACACAACAGGGAACATCCCCTGATTTTGAGTCAAGCTCAACGCCCACAGGATTAGCCAATGTTCACCGAAGTGCCGTAAACATTGGCTTTTTTCGCATTTGGCGAGAGTTTTTCCTGGTGCTGCGTTACAGGCGTTTGAGCGCAGTGACTTGTTGGGCAACTGTTGGGCAATTTCAGCGACCCAAACACACGGTCCAACACCTTCAAAGAGCCCGAAACACGGGAAAAGGTTCATCTCGGTGACATTTTTCGTGTAACGGGCTGCACCCCGTTGACGCAGCCGACC
>JAPLUH010000369.1 GCA_026397675.1 Verrucomicrobiota bacterium | reverse complement strand
CTTCCTCGTGCTCACTGCGACCGCACTCCGCCAGCATCCCATGCTCGCGGCGAGATGGGCGGGCGACCACTTGCTACTCCCTGAAAGCATTCACCTCGGTATCGCCGTGGATACTGAGGCCGGCCTTCTCGTCCCCGTCATCCGCGCCGTGGACACTGCCACACTCACCCAGGTGGCCACCCAATCACAGAGGCTCATCGCCGAGGCCCGTGCGGGAAAACTCGCCGCGGTCGACATGCAAGGCGCCTGCTTCACGCTCAGCAACCTCGGCAGCCTCGGGGTCGAGGCCTTCACCCCGGTCATCAACCCTCCCGAATCTGCCATCTTGGGTATTGGTGCCATCGTGCGGGAGGCCGTGCCCCTCGATGACGGTAGCTTCGTCGCGCGCGATCGCCTCACCCTCAGCCTTACCTTCGACCACCGTGTGAATGATGGTGCTGCCGCTGCGCGCTTCCTGCTGACCCTCCGTCAACTTATCGAACAGCCCTTTCAAGGCCTCATGTAGTCTCGTTTAGTCGTTACCCAGGCAATGAACGTCCAACTCCAAGATCAGGTGGCCCTCGTCACCGGTGCCGCCGGTGCCATCGGTCAGGCCATTTGCGCCTCGCTCGCTGCCAATGGCGCCATGGTCGTCTACGCGGATATTGATCTCGAAGGCGCACGCCGACTCGCCGCAGCCACTCCCGGAGCGATGCCCCTCCGCATGGATGTGACCGACGAAAAAGAGGTCGAGTGGGCCATGAGTCAGATCATCGACACCCACGGTCGCCTCGACATTCTCGTCAACAACGCAGGCATCAACACCATGGCGCATCGCGTGACCATCGATTCCTTTCCGGCCGAGGAATGGGACCGGATTCTCCGCGTCGACCTCACCGGTCTTTTCCTCGTCAGCAAAGCCGCCTCCCGCCAGATGCTCCTGCACAGATCCGGGCGCATCATCAATATTTCCTCTGTCATGGGTCTGGTCCCGGCTCGGCTCCAGTGTGCCTACACCGCGGCCAAGGCAGGTGTCGTCAACCTCACTCGCACGATGGCCATCGAGCTCGGTTCGCAAGGCATCCTCACCAACTGCATTGCTCCTGGCTCCATTCTCAGCGAAGGCACCAAACAGCTCTTCTATGGCGAGAATGGCCAGTTCAACGATCGCGTCCAGGCCATGCTCTCCCACGTACCGCTTGGCCGACCTGGCCAGCCCGAAGAGATCGCCCACGCCGTCCTCTTTCTCGCTGCCCCCGAGAGCTCCTATCTCAACGGCGCTATTATTCCTGTCGATGGCGGTTGGCTCGCGGGCTACTCCCGCGATTTTTAGTGGAGCCTACCTGGGGAGAGCTGAGATCGGGCGACTCAGAATGATGGTAGGACGACTCAGAAGGCAGGGCGATGTCTCCGAAAGCGCCGCTGGCCAGGAAACGCCCGGCGGTCTGGGCTCCGAAAGCGCGGGGTCGACGTGCGGCCGTCTCAGAGATCGGAGCCCTACCTAGAATGTCGGCGGGTGGGATGAGGGGGCCGCTGGTGAGTTAAATACTCAACGCGTTTGCGAGGATTTCCTTGAGGTGGGCTTGGTAGGGGACCCCGCGCTGGTTGGCCCGGGTCTTGAGCTTGTGGAGCATCCAGATGGGCATACGCAGTGAGATCGTTTCCGAACTGGGCTGGAGATTCGGGAAATTGGCCCCTTGGGCGGTGGACCAATCGAAGTTGGCTCCGTCGGTCGCGGCCATGGCCGGCACCGCGGCGGAGAGACCGACTTTAGCGTTGGTAGGTTTCATAAACGGTCCGTTCTTTGCGGTTCATGGGTCGGGCGGAGATGATCCGCAGAGGGTCTGCCCCGCCGCCCACCGCCTTGCCCAACCCAGAATTCCCCAGCCGCGGAACCCCTTCCTATTTTCAGACAGGCTCTGAGACCCGGAACCGGAGCTCGGCTTGGGAGTGGTCAGGGTCAGGATCGACGACGCATCAGTACCAGAGCTTTCCGGTCTCAGGGTTTCTTTGCGGCCTCGGGCTCCGGCAGTTTGCAGGACTGCCAAGCGAGAAATCGCCAAACACCCTTTTCGAGTCGGTAAGCGGCGAGGAAGGAGAGGTGAGCTTCGGTGAACGGAGCTGCCTTACCGAGATTCAAGCGGCAACGGCCGTTCATCAAGACAAGCCCAGGAGCCACTTCACGGAATTCGCGTTGTTCGTAGGTGATGGAGTTGTATTTGGATTTACCGGACACGAGCGCCTCGGTGAATGAGGCCTTGGTGTCGGGCTTGCCATTGGAGTGAACGTACAAGAGTTCGTCCGAAAAAGTCTCGGCCAGCCTGCTTGCGTCACCCGAAATCATGGCCTGGACGCGGGCATCATCGGCGCTTCTCCAGAGCGCTGGATCATTGGCCGCGCGCAGCGATGTGAGGGCAAGCGAGAGGGCACATAACACGAACAGCGCAGTCTTCATTGTGAGGCCAACATGGGTGGGTAACTCATCGCTGAAAAGCGAAATGACAGGTTCGTTTGCGAACCATCGAAGCCAATCGATTGAGAGGAACCAATATTTGCGAAAACAGGGAAGGGTTTCCTGATCAGTGAAGGTGTGTGCGAGCTTGAGCGCTTAAAAGCGTCTTCAGAGTCTGACCGTCGCCGGTTGCCCATAGTCTCCAGCCAAGATGCCGCGGATTGAGAGGTCCTCGTCCAAATCGGGCCAGTGCAAACCGAACGGTGAAAGTTCTATATTTGCCAACTCCTGAGGTGTCCCGCGTGCCAGTCGTGGGTTGAGGGCCACCGGAAATCGAACCTCCGATCCGCTGCGCAGCGTCAGCACGATCATGCCGTTCCAGTGCGCCACGGATTGGGCTCTATCGGTCAAGGGGCTCATGCCATTTCTTGATCATCAGTCGTTTGTACTCAGTCGCAGTCGTCTCGGCTTTCGCGATATCACTCAATTTCATCCCTTGGGATTCCCGCAACTCGACGCCGTTGTAAAAATCGAATAGCGCCTCTTCGAAAACTGCTGCAGATATCCGTGCTGTCCGGTGGAGGTTTAAGGATTGATTTTGGATGGATAACGGCGAGCCAACCAACGCACGTCATTGGGAGCTTTAGTATCGTTCGGAGCACCACCGAACTTATTTGGATCCATGCTAGCGGAATAGGCTTTCATAACGGGATCAACCCATTTTTTGGTGTCAGCATGACCGTCAGCGTAATTAAAAGTGCTGGCATCGCCGTGAAAAATAGCGGTGGAATCAACGAGTTGTGCTCCTTTAAAATCTTGGGCAGGACTGCCTTGAGCCATGATCCAAGAGCCCACGTTTTCCCCACGTGGATCATTTTCTTCGGCCCAGATAAAACGTTCACTCACACTGCTGAGCATCGAGATTTTGAGAATTTCGGAGACCTCGCCATTGAGGGTTCCGATGCCAGAAAGGCTGACGTAGGTGTAGCCTTTGCCGGCCTTGAGTTTAATGCGGGTGTCACCGGGGCAATGGATAATGCCAGGACTCGGTGCATAGGTATTGAGAGCTCCTTGGCGGTAGCCATTTTCGATCCAGAGTTGAATGCGCCTCTCGTTACTGGTTCCGGCAGGAATGACCACAGCGATGGGGCCGGACTCGTAACGCCAGGGCACGTCACCGGTTGCATTTTTATTTTGGAGGAAGTTGACCACTCGATCTTGATTGTCGGTGCTGTACATATTCCATGCCAAAGCGAGTTGGCGCTGGTTGCTAAGACAATTGGCGCCCGTGGCTTTGAGCTTAGCCCTGGCCAGAGCCGGAAGGAGCATCCCAGCCAGGATGGCAATGATGGCAATCACCACCAAAAGCTCTATTAAAGTGAAGGCGTGTGGCTTTGAGGGTGATGTCTGGAGTTTCATGAGGGAAAAAAGGAATACGAGGGGTAATCTCAAAGTGACGGATTGAGTCGCCAAACTCCAGTCGCATTTTGATAGTCTGTCTCTAATTCCTGTTTTTGGCACCGCGCTCGTAGCAACAGCGCTGAGTGGGCGAGGTCGATCGCGGCGGATTCAATCGGTCTAAGGTTGAAGCGAGGCTCGCTCTATCCCACTCGTTGAACCAAGTCGGGCGTGATTTGGAAGTAACGCTCGCCGTCGGCCTCGGTGGCAGGCCGCGGTAGGTGCTGTTGATGACTTCAGGGCTGTTGCCCGACTCGACGGCCGAGCGGGCGACATCGCCGGTCCGAGCGATTTTGCAGGTGATGCAAGAAGGGCTCCCCCCGTTGGCCACTCTCCGGCCGCCGGCCGCGGCACAGGCTTCAGAGACTATTCCGGGTGAGGTGCTCTGGGCTGGTTGGCCAGAGTTGGATACCCGGTTTCGGTGAAAAATTATCCGAGTTGCTGATCTTCAGGAAGATCTTCGGAAATACGCCGTTTACGACGTTATTTCGTTGCGTATTAGGCCGTAAATATTCATTTTATGAACTGAAACTGATCTTCGGAAAGATTTTCGGTTTTCATCTATTATGGAGGTTTATCAGAGCCCGACCTCGATGGAACCGCTGCTGCCGGTGGCGGGGCGGGAAACGCTCGCCAAAATCACCTGCGACATCCTGGCAGCCTCCGGTCGCCTCACCGGTCAGGTTCACTCGCCCGAGGTCCTGCGCCGAGTCGCTGGTCTGGTCCGTGAGATGAACTGCTACTACTCGAACCTGATTGAGGGACACAAGACCACTCCCCGGGACATCGAGCGGGCGTTGAAGCAGGACTTTTCAACCGACGAAACCCAGCGCAACCACCAGCAGCTGGGCCTCGCCCACATCGCGGTGGAGAAGCTCATGGTCGACCGACTGGCGGGGGAAACGGTGGATGTCTATGGGTCCGAGTTCATCTGCTGGCTGCATCGCGAATTTTACCAGCGGCTCCCTGAACCGCTTCACTGGGCCAAGACCTTGAGTGGGCAGGTTTATCGGATCGAGCCGGGTCGGTTGCGCGATTTCATGGTCGACGTGGGCCAACACACGCCGCCGCAGTTCGACGCGCTTCCCCGATTCCTCAGCCGGTTCAATCAGTTCTACGGCTCCAAGGACATCATCGCAACGGATCGCCTGACCGCCATCGCGGCGGCACATCACCGACTGGCGTGGATTCATCCTTTCGGAGATGGCAATGGGCGGGTCATCCGACTCCATTCCCAAGCCCTGATGATTCACCACGGCCTGGATGGCGGCGGATTGTGGACTCTCTCCCGTGGACTGGCGCGGCGACGGCAACGTTACTACAACTACCTGCAAGCCGCTGACGCCGGGCGACGCAACGACTTGGATGGACGCGGAAACCTGACAGACGCCGGACTCGCGGCCTTCTGTCACTTCTTCCTCGAAACCGTGCTCGACCAGATCCAGTTCATGAGCGGCCTGCTCGGCCTGTCGGCCCTGCGGACACGGGTGGAACGTTACTTTCAGTTCGAAACTCTCCACCTGAAACTCTACCGGGAGGAACTCATGCGAGTCGTACGTACCCTGATTGACGAAGGCGAGATTTCCCGGACCCGCGTGCAAGAAATCACGGGCAAGGGGGCCACGGTCTCCGCCGAAATCATCAAGCTCGGCCTGCAAGAGGGTCTCATTGAATCGCCCAGCCCCAAGGGGCCTCTGCAGCCGGGCTTTCCGCCCAAGATTCTCGAATTCTACTTTCCCCAACTGTATGTCGATCTTCCTATCGACGAGCCGGATTCGTCTACTGTGTGGGTTGGGAGTGGGCCGGGATGATTTGGAAATAGCGTTCGGCGTCGGCCTCGGTGGCCGGGCCGCGGTATAGGCTTCAGAGACAGTCCGAAAAAAGGGGGCAGAAAAAGGGGTCAAAAAGGGGTCAGTTCTTGATATTGATACAGAAAAGGGGTCGGTTCTTGATATTGATACATGAAGCGCCCAAAGCCACCCTCCCGGCACCGGCCCTTCGAGCGAACTGCGCGATCAACGCGGCGTTTGCGAAGGTGTGGTCGGTGGAGTTCAACGAACCCGGGTGGTGTCTGCCGTATGTGGTGGATGGTTCGGCTGCTGGCGGTGAGGCCTTGTTGGGGATTCTGGATGGGTTTCTGGCAACCCCTTCAAACGACCGCCGGGTCATCCAGGCTTGGGCCGATCACCTGGGCTTTGGACATTGGCTGAAGTGGATTCAGCATTCGCCCTAGGCCCCATGATTTCGAACGCTGTGGATTCTTTCACACTCCCCACCGAGGGCTTCGATGTGTCGCTCCTTCCTGAGGAGGCGCGAGTCGTAGGCTCCCCGGAATTCCAATCGGCAGTCTCCCGATTCTTCGAGTCACAGTTTCTGGAAATGGGCGTCAATGGGCAGGTTGTGGTGACTCCAGAAACCATCCGCGTGACGTGGGCTCAGTCTGGCGCGGATCCCATTGGGGCCGGAATTGAAAAGCTGCAACGAGGGCAACTCATAGAAGGATGCCAGTGTCTCGAAGCCCTGCGGTCTCGATTTCCTGACTCGGAGAAGGTGCTCCAATGCTTGGGCATCGGGTGGAGTGAATTGGGCGAGTTGGACCGTGCCATTGAGTGTCTGGAACGGTTGGTTGAGTTGGCTCCGGGAAACCATCATGGCCGTGTCGCCCTCGGTGTGGCTTTGGGTCGGCAGGGCGATTGGATTGCGGCGGAGCGGCAG
>JAPLUH010000486.1 GCA_026397675.1 Verrucomicrobiota bacterium | reverse complement strand
GTTGATGGTGCGCGCAGGCCCGCCACATGGTTGGTCGCGTGCGCGGCGAACGCCTTCGCACCGCGGATCCCGCTATACATGTCCTGATGACCCGAACCGGTCTCGGGGTTGAGGATCCGCTCCAGCGCATAGACGTAATCGTTGGCGACGACCGATCTCCCGTTGGAGAACGCGACGTCGGTCCGGAGTTGCAGGGTAAAAACGCGCTGATCGGGCGAGGCGCTCCAGGCCCGGGCGGCGCAGGGCATCAGGGTGGGGCCGGCAGGCCCATTCGTAACGTCGAGGAGCGGCAGATGCACCAGTAAGCCCACCCAGTTATCAAACAGGCTTGCTTGCATCCCCGGATCCAGTGTCTGCACGTCAACGATGGAGGCCAGCCGGAGGATCTTCGGGCGCCGCGGTGTTTCGGCGGCACATAAAGCGGTTGCGGTAATCAGAAGAAGCAGGAAGAGAGTTTTCACAGAAGCAAACGAAGGGAACGAAGACGGAGCGAAAGGAGTGAGGAGCGGACTAAAGCCAATCCCAACGGGATTCGTTTAAGGGTGACGTGGCGCCGGATGCTTTCACCTTCGTTGTCTTCGTTTCCTTCTCTAGAAAACCCCTCATACCTTCCGTTTCGGATCGAGCACTTCCTGCAAACCCTGCCCGATGAGGTTGAACGCGAGCACCGTCATTACGATTGCGAGGCCGGGCACGATGACGAGATGCGGCGCGGTGATGAAGTAGGGCTGGCCGTCGGTGATCATCGCGCCCCAGGTCGGCGCGGGCGCCGGCACGCCGATGCCTAGATAGCTGAGGCCGGCTTCGAGCATGATGGTGTTCGCCGTCAGCATGGCCGCCATCACGATGATGGTCGGCAGAATATTGGGCAGGACGTGGCCAAAGATCAGCCGCGCATCCGAAGCGCCCAGCGCCCGGGACGCCATGATGAACTCCCGTTCCTTGACGCTCAGCACCTGAGCTCGAATCACCCGCACCATGCCGGGCCAGCAGACGAAACCGATAATGAGAAACAGGCTGACCAACCCGCGCTCCAATTTCACATCGAGCCAGTGCCACGGCAGGAAGCTGGGATGCAGGTGCAGGGTGCGCCCGTCCATGACTCCGGCGAACGCGATCGCCAGCAGGATGCCCGGCAACGTCATGTTCATATCCGTGAAGCGCATCAACAGCAGGTCCATTGTCCCGCCGCGAAATCCGGCGACCACTCCGACCACCACCCCGATCAGCATCGCCGTGAGCATTCCCGCCACCCCGACGGTGAGCGACACCCGCGTCCCGTGAATCGCGCGGCTGAACACATCGCGCCCGAGGTTGTCCGTGCCGACAAGGAACTGCCCGCTGGCCTTCACCGGCATGCCATCCTCATCTAGGCCGGTGGGGAATTGTTGGGCCGGATCGAGCAGCAGCCCGGCCTTGACCCAGACCGGTGCGGTCAGCGCCGCCAGGCCCAACAGGACCAGCAGGCAACCGCCGACGAGAACGAGGCGGTTCCGGAGAAGTCCGCCAAGCCAGCCTTTAGAATCCGGCAGCGACGTTGCAGGGTTTTGATTTGACATGGGGGATTCTTCTAAATGTATCCAACGCATGTGTGCTTCGCGACCACTAATCCGGATATTGAATGAGTTGGATGAGGAATTAGCGCGGCGAGGCATCGGTGTTCGCACCGGCGCCTGCTATTTTTGATTCAGTTCATTGCGAGAAGTCCGGCCAAGCGGGCCTCGCGATGACAAATCACTTCGCTTCCGCCGCGTCGAAGACCGGTTTCTCCGGCACGGGCTTGCCGCCCATGACCTCGGGAAAACCGTGCGGCACGTCGGTGGCATACAGGGGCGTGGGAACTGTTCACGCCGGCGTGATCGATGATGGCCTTGAAGCGGTCGGTGTGGGAACGGGTCGGCCTACGATTCTGGACGCTTTTCGGTCGGCTGAGGGTTCGAACGGAAGACTTGGGTCATTCCCGAGATCTTGACCTCCGTGGAGATTTTCCCGTCGCTGACTTTGATCGGGAAAACAGGCTCAGGCTGGTCAGCAACCGTTTTGGAAAGAGTCGCTGAGGCCAATGAAGGCTTCGAAAATCGAGGCCGGTGAATTTTCCATTGGATTCCAGTCCCGTTCTTTCGGGTTCTGTTCCGGGCTCTCTGCGCTGAGCCGTACTGGAACTTTTAGAGAACTTGCGTGGGAAATTTGTGGGAAGAATCAACGAAGTGTTGAAAACCCCAATAAAAGCTGGCGGAGAGGGGGGGATTCGAACCCCCGTTACGGCTTTTGACCGTAAACCGGTTTAGCAAACCAGCGCCTTCAGCCACTCGGCCACCTCTCCGCTAGGGCCAAAGGAGATCACGCGCTCCATCTCAGGGTCAAGTTTTCACTCTCAACTTCATTCTGAAGCTCTGAACCGTTCCATGCGATTTCACTCGAATGGATGAGTGGTGTCCCGCTTGGGATCCTGGTCTGCCCCCTCGGCAGAATTGGCCGAGTTGGCCGAGTTGCTGTCGTGGAACTGGAGGCAGCAAGGCGGATCACATCAGGCCGAGACGTTGGCGCGGCGGCGATGGTTGCCTTCTGCCCCAACGGGGCAGCGTATACCAGCCCAGGGTGCAACCCTGGGGACGGGTTTGCAAAGTCAGGAGCGTTCTGTTGGAACGCCGCATAACACCGGCGTGGGGTGCCGCGGATCAAAGCTCCATGGTGGCCGCTCGCCGCAACGCCAAGCGCAGCGGAATGCCGCCGGCTGCCAGAGAAGCTACGGCGAATACTAGCCCGGTGAGTCCGGCCCGGGCGGTGTCTTGCTCCTCGCCCCGCCATCCCCACGGACTGCCGAAGGCCAGCAGCAGCACCGAGCCGAGAATGTACACAAAACTCAAAACCAGGCAGAAGGTGCCACCGAATCCACTGACGATCTTCCCAGGATTAGTCTCGGAAAAGTTGGGATAAAGCGTCCCCAGACCCACGGACAAGGCGTTGAGGACGAGGGTCATCACACCCATCGCAATCGCGAAATACACCGTGTGCGCTCCATCGAGATGGAGCATCCAGCAACTCAAGAGGGTCAAACTGAGTGTCAGAACCCCCGTGAGCACCGATGCAGTGAGGAATTTCCACCACACCACCCGCGCCAATCCCAACGGTGCCAATCCCATCAACCAAACCCGCCGCCCTTCGAGTGAGAACTGCGGAAAGACGAATCGGGTGGTGATGGTGGCCAGATTTAACGAACACGCACCCAGGTTGAGAAAGCTGGTGATGGAGACCCAGAACGCCGAATCCGATTGCCGGGTGAAATGCCGCAAATTCATCAGGTAGACCGTGAGCAAGCCAAAGAGCATGAGTGTTTGCCCCCACTGGGTGGTGTCGCGCCAAAAGACACGGATGTCTTTCACCAAGATGGTCCCCACGTCACCCGGAAGTCCGGGAATGGCTTCGACGCACCGCTCCAGTAGGCTTCGCGTGGTGACCGGCGTCTCCGGCGAGGTTCGAAGTCGGCGCAGCCACGTCCAGCGTCCGAGGATTGAACCGCGGCTGCGCACACAGCTGCTGGCTTCATACAGCACGGCACCGAATCGGGTCATGGATACCAACCCGAAGAACAGCGTGTAGCTGAGGAGCACCCCACCATAAAAAACCGAGCTACGATAGGCTCCCTCGACCCAATTCTGTATGGCCGAGCTGAGCCAATAACTGGGCAGAAACGGAAATTGGACGAGACGGGTGTTGTCTAAAAGCCGGTCGATGACCACTAGCACCCGGTTCTCCAAGAGCATCTCCTCGGTCACGGTCGTGGGCTGGGTTCGCCAGACGAAGACGCCGATGAGTGCGGCGATCGTGGTCAGTAGAATTATCTGGAAGAGACGCCGGTCAAGATACCGGGCCAGCAGCAGCGAAAGCCCAGAACCGGCCACCCCGGGAAGGATAATGTAGAGGGCCACCAGGAACCCGGTGACGGGATAGAAGTGGCAATCCACCCGATAAACATGACCGTAGGCGATGAGCAACGGGGTGATGAGAAACAAGAATGCCCATGAGGCCAGCAGCACCGATTCGAGGAATTTCCAACGGAAGATGGTTTCCGGAGGGATGGGTAGCGGTAGTAGGAATTCCGCCTCTCGGTTGCGAAAGAAGTTGGAATAACTAATGACCAGATTGCTCAGCAGCAGGAGACCAAAAAGACAGGCGAAGAGCAGGAAGAGCAACCGTTCGACCAGCAGACCGCCCAAGCCTGGAAATCGGGAGAGGAAACGGAGTCCCTGAAAAAACAGGCCGTAGGCCATCACCGCATAGCCGACGAGGAAGAGTCCGATGACTCCCACCCAGAGGCGCGACTTTTGGCGGAGCATCAACACCGTGCGCCCCATAGAGAGCGCATTGATTTGCAGCAGCAGACGGAACGGGGCCGCTGGGGCCAGCTGTTTCGATGAAGTGCCAGCAGGGATCACTCGATCAGTTTGATCCAATTAGGGAACGCTCACCACTCGGAAGTAGCTGGCTTGCCCACTGGGTTGATCGGTGTCCTGAAGGATGAGTTCCAAGCCGTTGCCATCGGCTGTGGCGATTCGATTCCAAGGCGATCCAGGGAGTGAGAAGTCGAGAGTGCGCTCCAACGCATAGCGAATGCCTGATTGAGACATCAGCCGGACTTCAAATCGGCCATCGGTGGCCTGAGACGCCGTCACCATGAAGGGTTGGATGGGAGTCACTTGTTCCCATGCCAGTCGGATGTTGCCTTCGTCTTGGGTCACCGGTGGTCCGGCGTCGTAGAAACCATCGACGACGATGCGGTAGAGGGTTCCCTTTTTGGCCGCAAATTCCGCACGGCTTTGCCACACATCGCCGGAGATGATGTCGTCATTTTCCACCACGAGTTTCAGGGCGTTGACCGAATCACCCGTGTAGACGGCCAGTAGAGTGTCAAACGCCGTTCCGGTGGTCTCGAAGCGAACGATGCCATCGTTCGGAGCCGACCACTGCCACCAAGCGGATCGATTCCCTCGGATGCCGGCGTGGGAGGGTTCCCCGATTTCGCGGGTAAACCTCAAATTGTTGGCGGTGACCGCGCCTTGGGATCCGCTGAGAGTGGTGGCGTTGGCAAACGCATTGTTGCCGGTGGGTTGCCCGCCCTTTTGGGAGATTTCTAAACGAATAGAACCTTCTTCCTGGATGATGCCATCGGTAAATCCGTCCACCGCGATCCAGTAGGTGGCTCCGGCGATGGCTCCAAAGCTCACCTCGCTTTGGACCTGATCGAGAATCGGGTCGATGTCGTCGTTCTCGGCGACCCGCCGCAGCGTGGAAACAGAATTGCCGATGTAGACGGCCAACAAGGTGTCAAAGCTGCTGTCCGCGGTGTTGATGATCGTTGGTCCTGAAATGGGTGCGGTCCACCGCCACCAGGCCGATCGCTGGCCAGCCCCCCCTGCGTGGGAGGGCTCCAAGGGCTCGCGAGTGAATCCACGATTGGAGGCGTGGTAAATACCCCCGAAACCGACGGTAGCCGCCGCATTGGTGAATAGGTCATTGGGCGGGGGCGTAGCGATACCGCCCGGACGCCAAGTCAACTGGACCGTCCCCTGGGCTCCGTCGTGCCCATCCACGGCGATTCGGTAACTGGTTCCTGCCGTGACGAGGAAACCCACTCGGCTGCTCGTTTGCCCCAACTCAAAGTCATCGTTGGCGGCGACCCGCACCAAACCACTCACCGTGTCGCCCTGGTAGGCGCCCAAGGTGGTGTCGAAATCGCTCCCCATCGTTTCGAAGGTCACCGTGCCAGTGAAGGGGGCGCTCCATTGGTACCAAATGGAATTACGCCCGCCACCCTGACCGTGGTTGGGCTCTCCGCCTTCGCGGGAGGCATTGACCGAGTTGCCGCTCATCGACCCTTGTTGACCCGAGAGCGCCTGGGCCGCGGAGAAGGCGTCATTGGCTGGGACCGTCACCGGTTCATTCAACAACCAGCGACGGACCGTCGGGAAGGTGACGTTAAATCGGCCGTACTCGTCGATTTGCTGAGACGGGTCGAGGTTGGAGCAATCCGATTCACCTCCGTAGAGCTGCCCAATGAACTGTTGCCGGGCATTGAAGAGCGGGGAACCGGAACTACCCACTTCAGTGACCCCTCGAGTCCATCGCACCGTGCGAAAGTTGGCGTTCTCGCCCTGGGTGACACCGATGCTAATGCGCTTGTAATCACCCTGAGGATGGTGGATTCCGGCCAAAACCTCACCGGAGGCGGGGGAGTCGGAGTTCCAACCGGCATAGGTCACGCCACCGGGAACGGTGCCGCGCAACTGGAGAAAGCTGTGGTCGTTGCCGGAGCCACGGCTCTTGGTGGAGAGAATGCTCGCACCGCCGACAGTCCTGGGAACTGTGGCGGGGTTCGGAATGACTCCTTTGCAGAGAGTCGTTTGATAATTCCAATAAAACTCCGTGGTGTCGGCCTCAGACTGACTGGTGATGCAATGGCCGGCCGTGATGAAATAATCGGTATTTTTGGCTTCGTTCAAATCGTTGAGCAAACAACCCGAGCAGAAGAGTTCACCCACCACACCGACGGAACCGAGCCCAGCGACAGCATGCGAGGTCTTGGCCCAGGCCGGTTCGCAAGTGACGTCGATGTTGCAACTGGCCGCGGTCTTGGGAGACGCCGTGGAGGCTCCGGCTTTGCTGCTCGAATCTTCCCCCAGGCGAACATATCGATGGGTGAGTTCGGTGATTCGGAAGGAGGGCAGACTGGAACCCGGAGAGACCCGGCATTCTAGAACCACTGCGGATCCGAAGAGGCTGGGGGTCCAGAAATTGTCGCTCTCACCAAGACTCGTGGCATCGAAGGGGCCTTGGATCTCGGAGGGGTCTTCCGCATTGAAGATTCGCAGTTCAACTCCGGTCGGCCATCGAATGGATTCCAAATGGACTCGCACGCCCCATGCTTCTTCGGATTCCAAACGGGCACTCCAGACTCGGGAGCCATCGGGCAGGGGAGTCCAAGACGTTTTGCCGCCCTGAACCCGGATGGGATCCGCCAACAGGCGCCGGATGCCCACACGGGCCCGCCCCTTGGCATTTTGCTGGAGGTTTAAGGCGTCTTCAGCACGCACCACGGAGAGATCGGGCGCAGCAAGTCGGAGCGTGACTTGCGGAGGCAAAGCCTTCAGCGCACTCACCGCCAAGGACTTCGGTCGGGCTGGCACGACGGTGGTGCTCAATCGAGCCGGAAGTTCCACCCCCAGGGCCGAAAGGGTTGCGGTCAAGCTGGCCAGCCACCCCATCCTCGAAATCCAGCGTTTTACGAAGGTATTCATAGTCAGACCGGACCGCTTGAAGGACTCATTTCCGAGAGGACGGCGTTGGCCGGCACGGTGGTCAATGGTTCCTGATAGGGACGGTGCCCAAACAAAATCACGCAATTTTAGACAGGGGCAATGGCTTCAATTGTTTCCGACGGAGTTCACGGAGACCCGGTTACAAGGGCATGCGGGTTTCGCCGTCCGGACAGGCGAACCGGTCGATGTCGACCGCCCGGGATGGGTATTTCGCTGCTAACACCGAGCGGGTTCCGCCTTCGAAGATGTCCGGCGTGTAGCCCGGGCTCAGGGTGCAGCCGTAGAGTGCGTAGAGGCCCCCGGAGATGAGGTGGGCGGCCTGCCAGACTCCGGCCGGCACGACATATTGGCAGTGATGTCCCTGGAGCGGATCGGGCCCAAGAAGGATGTCCTCCGTGGATCCGTCGGGGCGCAGGAGAAGGAGTCGGAAGGGGTCTCCGCTATAAAAATGCCAGACCTCATCCAAAGTGAGTCGGTGGAAGAGCGAGTGACTCAAGGGCTCCTCGCAATAGAGGCCGATCATGGCCGTTCCCGCCGGTCGGCCCGGTTGGAGTTCGAGGGCAGTCCGATACGACTGGACGAAGAGGGTGCCTTCGACGGGCAGCGGTTCCAGTCGGTAGCGATGGATCAGGGCCTGGATGGTGGGATTCATGCCGGTGGAGGATGGGTAACCAATGCCGGTCCGCGGATCAATCGTGCAGCGAGGCAACCACAGCATCGACCAGTTCCTGGGTGCGAAGGCTGCGGCGGATGCTTTGGGCCACCTCCGGACCGCGGGGATTCCGCGCCAATCGGGCGAAGGCTTCGAGCATTCGGGTGGACTGGCGTTGGGGGGAAGGGGTCTCGGTGCGCACCCAGGTGGCCGGGTTGGCCATGCCGAAGCGGTGGGTGAATCCAACCGGCAGAGTGGTGTCTGGGCTACCAAAGCCGCCCTCCCAATCGAGCACGAAGTCATCCATGGAAATGACTCCTTGGGTTCCCATGAGGTCCAGATCCATCAGGCAGGCCCCGACCGTGTAGCCCGCATCCCAAGTCGCCGTGAATCCATCGCTCAACCGGACGAAGCCCGTGCCACGAATCCATCCGCCCGTCACCGCGTCCCGTTGGGCCCAACTGCGGCACTCGGCGACCGGTGCATCGCTGCCGGAGTACTCGACGACGGCCCTCATGGAATACCAGGCCATGTCGCCGATGGCGCCCGTGGGCTCCTTATCCGGCTGAAGTCGGATGTTGTTCCGGTCGAGGGCTGGGAAGAAGAACGAGGTCCGCAGCCCTTGGAGGGGGCCTGTTTTTAGCGGCAATGCCTCGCGGACAGCCTGGGTGCGCGGGTGGTGGGTGAAGTGTGTTCCATCGAGGAAGGCCACGCCGGCCTGGGTGCAGGCTTGGGTAATTCTCTGCAGCGAGTCCCGATTGAGGAAGGGTTTGTCCGCCAGGACTGCCAAGCCCTTGGCCGCCGCCGCCAGACAAATGGGTTCTCGGACGGAGGTGGGCGTGGCCACATAGACCGCGTCCACGGTCCCTGATTCGAGCAGGGATTCCCATGACTCCAGAACCGGCACTGATCCGTGTCTCAAGGCAAAGGCGGAGGCCGTCTCGACCCGTCGACTGGCTACTGCGTTCAGGGTTACTTCGGTCGTGCCTCGCAGGGCGTGAGCGATGACGTCTGCGATAAAGCCGGTGCCGATAATTCCGAGGCGTAGGGGCGTGGTCATGGAGGAGTTTTGAGTCGAACCGCCCCAACGCTCGACCGGTCCTGCTCCCAGATCAAGGCGCATTGATTCGAGCGGCGGCGGGTTTTGTGGGTTTCGGTCGATGAATCATGTCTAGGGCAGCACCAGCGTTGGTCCAATGAGGCAATAGTACCGAGCAGGTGGGTTGGAGGCCTGTAACGCGCCAACAACGACCTCTTGCGGAAGGGGGCGACCAGCCCGCACCACCGATCCAATAGAAATCCCCATAGGATACGCCTGTATCCGGGGCTTCCTTATCCCTGCGGCAGGGTTAGGTTTCACCTCATGACCCCAGGGAAAAAAGTATTGTGCGCAGGGTGGTTGATGGGCGTGTCGTTGGTCGCCGCAGTTCCCAGTGAGTGGCCTTCTTGGCGCGGGCCTTCGGCTCAAGGTAGTGTCGTTTCCGGACGATTTCCGGAACGGTGGTCAGTGGATTCCGTGGCGTGGAAGACCGAGTTGCCAGGGAAGGGAACCTCGACACCCGTAGTCTCCGGGGGGCGGATTTATTTGACCTCACCCTTGGCCGGGCAGGACGCCTTTCTGGCCTTCGATTTGCAGGGACGCAAACTGTGGGAGACCCCGGTCGGCCCCCTCACTGATCCGCGTCACCGAACACTGGGATCGAGTTGCAATGCGTCGCCGGTGACCGATGGCCAGGCGATTTATGCCCAGTTTAAGAGCGGTCACTTCGCCGCAGTGAGTCTCGAAGGAAAGGTTCTCTGGAAGGTCGATTTGACCGAGCGCTTCGGTGCGGAAAAACTCTATTGGGATTCGGGGACCTCTCCGTTGATTGCCGGCGAATCGGTCATCCTCAGTCGCTTGCATGATGGCGAATCGTGGGTGGCTGCCTTTGACCGGAAAACCGGCGAGTTACGCTGGAAGGTGGCGCGCAATTTTGTCGTGCCCGCCGAAAACAACAACGGATACGCCACGCCCTTGAGCGTTCAACATGCCGGCAAACCGGCCGTGGTCATTTGGGGGGCGGATCACCTGACGGCCCATGCGCTCGACGATGGTCGGGTTTTGTGGACGGCCGGAGGCTTCAACCCCGCAGGGACCGGCTACTGGCCTGCCATCGCCTCGCCGGTCCTGAGTGGAGACACCGTTTTGGTGCCTGTGGGGCGTGATGATCGTCCGAGTCAGGCGCATGTTTACGGCATTCGCTTGGGGGGTTCCGGCGATGTGAGTCAGACACACCGTGTTTGGGAACGGCACGATCTCGGGGTCTTTGTTGCTGCTCCGGCCGTATCCGAAGGTCGAGCCTACTTGCTGCGTCACCGCGGAGAAGTCGTCTGCATGGATCCAACCACCGGTAAGACGTTGTGGACGGGAACACTGCCCAAGGCGACGGCCCCCTACTACGCATCCCCGGTCGTGGCCAACGGGATCCTTTATGCGGCCCGAGAGGATGGGGTGGTCTTTGCAGCACACGTCGGGGAGGCCTTTAAGCTTCTGTCAGAAAACCCTATGGGTGAGCGCATTATTGCCAGCCCTGTGCCCGCGATGGATCGGCTCATCCTCCGTGGAGACACCCATCTCTTTTGCATCGCCAGCCAACCTCAGTGAACCCTTCCCAATGAATCCCACGCCTGTTTCAAAATTCTGTCTAACGGATCGACCTGCCGGCCTCTGCCACAAGGCATTCACCTTAATTGAGTTGCTGGTGGTCATCGCCATTATTGCGATTTTGGCCGGAATGCTCTTACCGGCGCTCAGTCGTGCCAAGCAGCGGGGGGCCTCGGTGGTGTGCCTCAACAACCTCAAGCAAATGGGTTTGGGGTTCTTTATGTACCTCAACGATACCGGTAAGACCTTCCCGGTGGCCTACACGCCTGCCAAATTCTGGATGGCTGTTTTGAGGACCAACAACGTGCCTTCCGACAAGATTCGTATTTGTCCCACGGCGCCGATCCCTGCCAACCGCACTTTGACGGGCGAGGCCATGGGGACGGCCACGGCCGCTTGGTACGGCCCGGTCAAATCCCCGGTGCAATGGAACACCGGTTTCGAGAGTAGCTACGGCATGAATGGTTGGCAGTATTCCCCGGAGGGCGAGGGTGCCATTGATGCCACCAAGGCGTTTGCCAAGGAGAGTAGTTACGAAGTTCCGGTCACCACCCCGATCTTTGGTGACAGTAATTGGGCGGACTCTTGGCCATTGGCCACCGACCGTCCCGCGCGGAATTTAGCGACGGGTGGCAACGACGCGATGATGCAGCGTTTCTGTATCTCGCGTCATGGTTCATCCTTCCGCGGCACGGTCACCGTGTCGCCCGGTTCCAAGATTCCGGGCGCGGTGAACTTCGCTCTAGTCGATGGCCACGTTGAAGCCATTCAGCTCGATCGTCTCTGGACCCTGACGTGGCACCGCGGCTATCAGGTGCCCGCCCAACATCCTTGAGGCGAGGGCGGGTTATTGGCGGATCTCTTGGGACCAAGTCGTGGCGTTCACCGATTGCGCCAGACGCCGTCGTTACCCTGGATTCGCACCGAGGTGAGTGAACTGTAGGGTTCCCGGTAGATGTAAATGCGTTGGACGTTCGCCGCTTCCAACGCCTGCCGTTGGGATGCCGAAAGCGATGGGTCCGCGCCGGGTTCGAAGAGGAACCATTGGAATCGTCGCTGGTGCCCTACCGAGGCAGTGGTCGCGTGGTAGGCTGTGAGCTTTAGCGGTTCGGGCAGCAGGCCGGTAAGGGTCGCATGCGCCCACGAGGGATAATAGGCCGGGAAGGCTCCGTATGGGTTGGGTTCAATGGTTAGCGGGGGACCCGGATTCGGTTCGGTGGAGACCAGAAAAGCGATCGTCACCCCGAGGTTGCCTGCCTGAAAGGTCTCGATGGCACTCGGGGCCAATGTCGCCGGGTTCGGAGCCAAGACCAGACGCACTGCTTCTGTGATGGTGGGAGCTCCCTCGGGATTGGAGTTGGCTCCACTATAAGTGACCTCGAGGGTTTTTTTCAGGTCCCGTGAAGTGATGATCAACCCCTCGTCGAGGGCGACCATAGGCACCTCACTGCTCAGTGTGTAACGACGCCGGAAAGCACCGACACCCAGGGTCCAACGGTCTAGAACGGTGCGGCTCGAGCCGTTGGTGATGACCGCATGGGAGGCTTCAGGCCAACTCGAAGGCGAACCGGTCAGAGTTTCGAGGCCCGCGCCCTGGAGTCGGTACTCGAAGCGCGCTGAAACGTAAAAGCAGGCATTCAGATTGGTGCCGCTGAGTCTTAGGTTTTGGGTCTCTAGTCGGAGAAAGCATTTGAGCCGGTGGTCCGCCAGGACACTGGATTGCTCACTGTTGAAGGCCCAGTAGGTGGACGGTTCATTGATGAGGAACGGATCGGTGGTCTTGGATGTCGATTGAGGGAGTTCCCGGACTTGCTTGATGAGCAATTTGCCGGGGCGGAGCTTCTTGTACTCGAAATCCAAAAGAGGTCCTACGCCAACGGTCCCATGGAGTTGGCTGTAGGCGAGATGCACTTTTTGCATCAGCCCGAAGAGTTGCGTGTAGTCGGAAGGAAAGGTGAGAACCGTGGATCCCAGCGGCACCAGGCTGGACCGCAAACTGGGAGAATCGGCCCACGATCCGTTGACGCGAACGTTCTCTGGAATAGCGCCACCGTCCGGATTGGTGACCGACACGG
>JAPLUH010000505.1 GCA_026397675.1 Verrucomicrobiota bacterium | reverse complement strand
AGGGACAGGCTAGGGACAGGCTAGGGACAGGCTAGGGACAGGCTAGGGACAGGCTAGGGACAGGCTAGGGACAGGCTAGGGACAGGCTAAATCTACTGGGTAATATTAAATGATTAAATCAATGCTTTTAAATCGATCTTTAGTGGTGAAACGTTGATTCTGAATTCAATTTTATGAATAACGAAATACCTCAAATAGCCCCGATGGTTGATGCTGTGACTCGTGACGTGCTGTCGATGATGACCGGAAGTCAGATTGAGTCTTCGGCCAATGAACCGGCACCAGAATCCTTCGACGTTGATGGCGTTGCCGCGGTCGTCGGTATGACCGGTGGCCTGACGGCCAATGTGCATCTGGTGCTGGGAAGTGGTGTCGCGCGCAAGGTGGTGGGTGGTATGCTCGGATCGTCGCAGTTCGGCGATGCAGAGATGCGTGATGCAGTGGGTGAGTTGACGAACATGGTGGCTGGCGGGCTGAAAAACCGGCTAGATCGGCTTAATATCGTGCTGAAATTGACCATTCCGACATTCATTAGGGGTCGCGAAATGCAGATCACCTCTCAAGGTTTTACCTTTGGCACCATGAATTCCTTCCGTTTAGCCGGTTCCGATGAACCGGTTCGGGTGATCGTCTTCGCCCGGATGAATAACTGAAGCTCAGGCCCGCTCAGGTCCAGAGTCTGCATCGGTTAGCGCACGGCGGAATCCCTGCGATGCCGCCGTGACGACGGGTTGCGGCTTGTGGTTTGGGTTTTTCGGCGCTTTGCTCTGTGAGAATTCAATGCGCTACATCGAACCACACGGCCACATGGTCAGCCGGACGACGGATGACTACGTTGACATGGTCACCGCTGGCTGCGAGGCCGTGTGTGAACCGGCTTTTTGGGCGGGATTCGACCGCTCTTCAGTCGATGGTTTCCACGACTACTTCCGGCAATTGACGGAGTACGAGCCGGCTCGTGCATCGCGTTACGGGCTGCCGCATTTCTGCTGGCTGTGCATTAATCCAAAGGAGTCCGAGGATGTTGCTCTGGCTTCCGATGTGCTGGCGCTGATTCCGGAGTTCTTGGACCGACCCAACGTCTTGGGGATCGGTGAGATCGGCCTTAACAAGAATTCACGGAATGAGCTGAAGGTTCTCGAGATGCACGTGGATCTCGCGGCCAGGACCGGGCAGATGATCCTCGTTCACACGCCCCATCTGGAGGATAAGCTCAAAGGGACGCGCCTAATTCTAGACCTCCTGGCGGCCGACTCCCGGATCCGTCCGGAACGAGTGCTCATCGACCATGTCGAGGAGCATACGGTTCAAATGGTTCTCAACCGGGGACATTGGGCCGGAATGACGCTCTATCCCATTAGTAAGTGCACCCCGGCCCGTGCGGTGGATATTTTGGATCGACACGGCTCTGAGCGCTTGTGGATGAACTCGGCCTGCGATTGGGGCGAGAGTGTGCCGCTCGCGATCCCTAAGACCGCCTTGGAAATGCGCCGTCGCGGGTGGACGGCCGAGGCCATCGATCGGGTCATCTATCAGAACCCGGTCCAATTCCTCGGGCAGAACCCTAAGTTCCGCCTTTGACCTGCAGTCAGTCCGGTTTGACGAGGTCTAAGCCGAGCTATTCGGTTTCAGCGAACTACCCGGTTTCAGGGAACCCTCCGATTTTGGCTGGCCCACTGAAGGACCGATGGGTTCGGCCCCACTTTTTCAATGCTGGGGCTTGGTTGGAAAGCATGTTTGAGACAGCGATTGCCGACCTAGTCAGAATTACAGGCGGAACAGCGACTCCACCAACGGCCTGAAGTCCTCCAACGTGGGAGTTTTCATATCGGGGACTTTACCCTGGTCATCAAAACGCCGGACACGAATGGCTTTATCAAACTGAGGACGCGTTTCAAATCCTCGCGCCTCTGGTTCCTCCATCGGTCCGCCCTGGAGGGCCAGACTCTGTTTGGAAGCGGCTGACAGGTCGGCAAAGTAACCCGCCTCTTTCCAGCACAGGTACCGCTTGGAATCGGCATGCATGCGGATCGGTTCGACCACTTCTGGGCCGAACCACTTCTCCAGTTGGTTGGCCCCGACCCGCTCGTGCCGCGTGTCGATACCGTGATTGGCGACATCCTCGCCGAGATCATGCAGGAGATGCCCGTAATCATGCAGGAGGCTCGCGACGATGACCTCCGGAGCTTCCCCAGCTTGCTGAGCGAAGGTGGCGCACTGCAGGGCATGTTGAAGTTCTGTGACGTCCTCTCCGTAGCTGCGATGCCCCTTGGTTTCGAAGACTCGGAAGATTTCGGTGACGATCGGGTGTGCGTTGGAAGAGGCCATGGGTAATAGGGCTGGATTTTAACCTCAGCCGATTGCCCTAGTATCCAAGCGATAAACCGAGGGGGGTTCCAGACTGAATTTGGCGCTCCAGATCTCTTTCTATCTCGATAGTCTATTAGCCTGTCCCTTTGGCACGCAGCGGCAAGGCCATGAGCGGAGGGACGCGGCTGCAATGATCGTGTTTCACTCACGGCCAGCAAACGGTGTCGCCGTCGGCCGGAGGGAGGCGTCTTGCCTCCCGAGTAGGATTTATCCGATGGACGATTGGAGTCCTAGGTCACCGCCAGCGCCCCCGCTGGCTATGAGAGTTTCTGAAGCCTGCCTCTGCAGCGTTGGATCCAAACGCAGATACTTTCTTGGGACGACACGCTCCCCTGGGTGCCGGGCAACGTTGTCAGACACTCTAGAAAGTTTCAGTTGATCTGGGTGGATTCGCTCTGCGGCATGCTTTACGGCATTTCCGCCTCGAATCGGATGGGCGTGGGCGATGTTCAAATTACTGGAACGAGAATCCTGGGAATCGAGAATTGGGTGCGACGTCATCCCGTGAGCCCGGTGGGTTTGAGTCAGTGAGTTGTGGTCGGATGGGAGGCCGTTAGATATGCCCGCGTTCGGCGGGAGTGTTGAAGAACACACCGAAGTGGTTTCGTGCTTCCTCCTCAACTCGATGGAAACAGTGGTTTGCCTGAGGAGCTAAAACTGGCCCTGAAACAAGGAGAGCGGTGACCAGTTTGCCTTAGAAAAGTCTCCGCTGCGGATTCGGGTCAGGTGCCGATGATTTCGCGCAGCGCGACGCCGCCGTCGGTGAGGCTTCGGGGGCGGCCTAAACTGTCGAGATATTCGGCGCTGGGGGACAATCCCAACAAATGAAACAAGGTGGCTGAGAGATCCCGGGGACGCACCGGGCGCGAGTCGGGATAAGCTCCAATCCGGTCGCTGGAGCCAATAACTTGTCCGCCCGGCACCCCGGCGCCGGCCATGGCCAACGAGAAGCATGCCCCCCAATGGTCTCGTCCCCCGACGGCGTTGATCTTCGGGGATCGACCGAATTCACCCATGGTCACGACCAGTGTTTCGTCGAGTAGCCCGCGACTCGACAAATCGTCGATGAGGGTGGCGAAGGATCGATCAAATTGGGGACATAGGACATCCCGGACGCGGCTGGCATTGCTGGCGTGGGTGTCCCAGAGGGGGCTTCCGGCCATTTCAGCCTTGCCCTCCCGGGGCCAATTCACTTGAACCAATCGTGTGCCCGCTTCGACCAACCTCCTTGCCAGCAAGAGGCTTTGACCGAATTTGTGAGGACCATAAGCCTCGCGGACGGCGGCGGGTTCTCGTTCCAATTCGAAAGCGCGTCGACTCGCATCGGCGTGCAGTAGTTCAAAGGCCTTCTGGTGCGATTGGTCCCAAGAGGCGACTGCCCCGCTGCCGACGCCTTGACGAAATCGGGCGTCGAATTGCTCCAGAAGGTTGCGTCGCTCTTGTAGGCGCAGATCCGAGACTCCCGGTTGACGACTGAGCCCTTCGATTTGCATCGGAAGTTGGGTGGGGTCGCAGCGCATGAGCATCGGATGCCACGCAGGCCCCATGAAGCCGCCGTTCTGGCCGGGCCACAGGATGTTGCCGTCATTGGCCAAGGGTTCCGGTAGCACCACGGCCGACATGGGCGAGCGGGTGCTTGGTTTGAGCATGCCCACGACGGAGGCAATGCTCGGCCAATCTTGGGGGCCTGGGGGAACGTTCTCGGCCTTGGTCTGAGGTTCATAGCCCGTGAGCATGAAGGCCCCACTGGTCGAATGGGCATCAATCTCCGTGGTCATCGAGCGGATGACACTGAGGCGATGGGCAACCTTGGCGGTGTAGGGGAGCGTCTCGCAGAAATGAGTTCCAGGAATCCGGGTGGCGATGGAGCGGAACGTGTCGCGGATCTCCGACGGGGCGTCGGGCTTGGGGTCGAAGGTTTCGTGCTGTGGGGGGCCTCCAGCCAAAAAGATGAGGATGCAGGCCTTGGCTTGACCAAACCGGGAGCCTGTTCCGGTGCTAGCGAGTGATCCCAAGGCGCGGTTGCTCGGATCAAGAAGGTCGGACAGGGACAGTCCGAAGGCGCTCAAACCACCCACCCGAAGCCAGTCACGCCGGCTGCTCAAGGGGCCGCTGCAGGGGATCCGGGGAACATTCATGGCGCGGGAGATTCTGAGAACAATGTGTCACGGGGACAGGCTCTGGTCCATGGTCAATTCAAGGGCGTGAGTTGAACTTTCGAGAATATTTCATTCAGCGCATTCCGCTGCTGTGCCCATTCCATGGCGAGGCGGATTGCCTGCCACGTGGAGCTCGGTCACCTTGGGTTCCATGATGACGATCCGCAGGGGGCATGAGCGCGGGCACGCGGACCATGGTTGGTTGGACTCCTTCCACACCTTCAGTTTTGCCGATTATCACGATCCTCGTTGGATGGGGTTCCGAAGCCTACGGGTCATCAATGATGACCGGGTGGCGCCGGGTATGGGCTTTGGTATGCATCCGCACCGGGACATGGAGATCCTTACTTATGTTCTGGCTGGAGCCTTGGAGCATCGAGATTCCATGGGCAACGGGCGGGTGATCCGGGCGGGTGATGTGCAATACATGGCCGCCGGGACAGGGATCCATCACAGTGAGGTGAATCCTTCTGGGGAGGAATGGGTCCACCTGCTCCAAATCTGGATCGTGCCCGAACGCCGCGGTGTTTCACCCCGTTATGAGGAGAAATCCATGACGGGAGCCGCCTCGGGGGTTCTGCACCTAGTTGCCAGTCGTGACGGTCGGAACGCTTCCATGGCCATTCATCAGGATAGCGATCTTTGGTTGGGAAAACTGCAGGTCGGAGAGTGTCTTCATCACTCGATGGCTTCCCACCGCCAGGCCTGGGTTCATGTGGCCGAAGGGCAATTGATGCTCAACGGAGAGTGCATGTCGGCGGGCGACGGCGCAGCGGTGTCCGAGACCGAGGTGTTGGTGTTGACGGCCACCGCTCCAGCCCAGGTGCTCATCTTTGATCTGGGCTAATAGACGGCCGCTTCTACCCAGCAGTGCCGATTGGACAGGTGTGAAAAACGGCAACCCGGCTTCGGTGATCCCCAGAAACCGCGAGTGCCGTGAAGAACTCTTTTTCAGCGGGAGGCTTCAGAGAGACTGCAACCCGGCGGAAGATCAGGCAAAAAAAACCGCGAAAGAAGAAAACCGCGAGAGAGGAAACGATGGCTCCAGAGGAAGGGCTCGAACCTTCAACCCATCGGTTAACAGCCGATTGCTCTACCATTGAGCTACTCTGGAACACCGAAATGAGCCGTGACAATAGGCGTTTTTCTGGAGGGTCGTCAACCGCGAGTTCGAGTTTGTCAGTGGGAGCTTGCGGGCACTGAGGGTTTCTTCTGAAAGATTAGAATGTGCTGACGGGGTAGGTTGGTCAGGTTCTCAACGAATGCCAGCCGCGGGTGCAACGCCATTTCTTTCCGGACTTGGGTCGCCGTCATTTTGTGCAGGGGCTTGATGGGAATCCAGCGCTCTTCGCCGCGGTATTCGACGAACACGAGTCGGCCTCCCGGCTTGAGTGCATCGGTCATGCGACGGGTCATCTCCCATGGGTGATCGCACTCGTGGTACACATCTACTAGGAGGATGAGGTCGAGGGTGTTGTCAGGCAGTCGGGGGTCGGTGGTGGTGCCCAGCACCGGAATCACGTTGGTAATACCACGCACCAATAGGTTGGTGCGCAGAAACGCAATCATCTCCGGTTGGATGTCGTTCGCATAAACCTTGCCGGTCGGACCCACGACTCGGGCCATCCGCCAAGTCAGGTAACCGCTGCCCGCGCCGACATCGCCGACCTGATACCCCGGCTTGAGGCTCAGGGCGCTCACTAGGCGATTCGGGGCTTCCTCGGTTTCACGCTCTTCCCTCTCCAGCCAGGGTGCCCCCTGATGGGACATAAAATGCGCAATCTCGCGGTCGAGAAACCACTTGCCCGTTCCGTCGAAGGACCCCTGATGGTATTCGTAGTTGGGCGGTGGGTTGGGCTGCAATGGATCTGCAGCCTGGAGTGCCATCCACCCGGTAAAGATGAGAAGAACGGAGAGGAAGTGTTTCATGGGTCAGTGGTTTGGAGTGCAGGCCTGCACAAAGGCCCGGAATAGTCGGGCGTGTTCAGGATGGGTGACGTAGAGGCGTTCAGGATGGAATTGGACCGAGGCGAACCAGGGTAACAGTCCGGCACTTTCCGCCCGAAGCTCGGCCCCTTCGATAACCCCGTCGGCCGCACTGAGCGTTACCCGAAGCGGGTCGGCCAATCGGTGGATGGCTTGGTGATGTGTGCTGTTCACACCCAGAGTCTTGGTGCGGTAGATAGCGGATGCCTGAGTGTCTGGAACAATGTCGACCGGGTGAACCACCTCGAATCGTCGGCTCATTTGGGCGTGGGGGATATCACCCGGACGCTGGGAGGGGAGGTCTACATAGAGCGATCCTCCGAGGGCCACGTTGACGAGTTGATGCCCCCGGCAAATGGCTAGCAGTGGCTTGGGTTGGCGAAAGAGTTCATCCAACAAGGTCAACTCCATCACGTCGCGGTCCGGTTCTGGGAATTCGCAACGCTCTAGCAGGTCCGAGGGAACCTCGGGCCAGTAGAGCTTTGGATGGATGTCGTCACCGCCGGTCAGCAGCACCCCGTCTGCGCGTTTCAGATACTCGGTCAAACGCCCACGGTGGGTCAGCTGAGGCAATGCCAGAGGAAGTCCTCCGGCATCCAGAATGGCCTCCAGGTACCGACTGCTCACACTGATGGAGTGATCAGGAAACTCCGCGCCGACGGCGTGGGTGCTGGGCGTCACCAGAATGATCGGGCGGCTCATAAGTTTCAGTCTGTCCTGAAATGATATCGATTCAAACGGCAAACCCTCTGGCTCACTCAAACCGGTATTCGGGAAACTGTTCCCGGATGTGTTTACGCACAGCCTCGATGTGTTCGGGTGGGTATCGGCGGCGCACATAGCCCCGTTCCAGGGCGTCGAGCAGCTCCAGCCAGTCCAAGAGCGGCGGTTCGGGCATCGAAACCCATTCGATGTCTGAGCCTCGCCGCTTAGAGCGTTCGAAGAACTTCCACTGGATCCCCACATGCTGGGCGTAAACGTGGCGTTTGATTCCGTCGGGTCCCGGGGTGGTCCACCCGATGTCTGCTTTGGCTCCCATGATCTGTGTCAGGATTCAGTTTCCGGCAAATCAACTGAGGCGACCGCCATGGCGGCGATGCCTTCTTCTCGGCCGACGAAACCCATGGTCTCGTTGGTCGTGGCCTTCACACCAACCTTGCCGGGTAAGATGCCCAGCGCGGTGGCGATGTGGGTCTTCATGGCGGTGATGTGAGGATAGATCTTGGGTTCTTCGGCGATGAGGGTGGCGTCGATGTTGACGATCCTTCCGCCCCGCGCCTTGACCCGACGGGCGGCCTCTTCGAGGAAGATTCGACTCGGGGCATTCCGCCAGGCCGGGTCGGTGTTGGGGAAGAGATGCCCGATATCAACCTCGCCGATCGCCCCGAGGACAGCATCGGTGATGGCGTGAAGCAGGGCGTCGGCGTCTGAGTGACCGTCCAAGCCCTTGCTGTGCGGAATCTCGACGCCCCCCAGGACCAGCTTGCGGTCGGGGACTAGACAATGGACATCGTATCCGATGCCGACGTGTACCATGCCGCACACTCTATGGCCGGTGAGGCCCGGCGTGAATGCGGAAAACGCGATGGATTCGTGAGCCGCTCACATCAGCTTCAGCTTGGGGAGGTCTTGCGAATCGACCAGCCCTACGGGTTCTTTGCGGGCGTTGACCACGATCAGGTCGTCGATGTTGCGATCGTTAAAGATCCGTAGAGCATCCACGGCCAGGGCGTCGTCGCGGATGGTAATGGGGTTTCGAGTCATGACCGTCTTCAGCGCTCGTTGAAGGAGGTCCTCGTGGGCCGCGAGCCGGCGGCGGAGATCTCCGTCGGTGAACACACCGACCAAGCGTCCCTTGCTGTCGACCACGCTGACCGAGCCGGTCTTGGCGTAGGTCATAGTTAGGAGCCCTTCCTGGACGGTCTGATCCTGGCGGGCCACGGCGTTTCGCTCATCGCGTCGCATAATGTCGCCGACTTTGTAAAGGAGGGCACGACCGATGGCACCGGCCGGGTGGCGCTGGGCGAAGTCTTCCTTCCGAAACCCGCGGGCGGTCATTACCGCGATGGCCAGGGCGTCGCCCATCACCAGTGTGGCAGTGGTGGAGGCCGTTGGGGCCAGATTGAAGGGACAGGCTTCTTTGGGAACCCGGATATCCAGGATCACATCGCTGTGCTGACCCAAGGTGGAACCCGGAGTGCCGGTCAGCGCGATGATTCGGATGGAAAACCGACGCAGCGCCGGTAGGAGGTCGTTCCACTCCGAAGACTCTCCCGAATAGCTCAGCGCTAGGATCAAGTCGCCATCCTGCACGATACCGAGGTCTCCATGCAGGGCATCCACCGGATTGAGGACCACGGCCGTGGAGCCCGTGCTGCTGAGCGTGGCCGCGATCTTTTTGCCGATGTTGCCTGACTTGCCGACACCCAGCACGACGATCTTCCGGCGGGCTGAAAGTGTCGCGCAAACCAACTCCACTCCACGGTCGAAGGATTCGTTGAGGGATCCTCTCACGGAGCGCAGGGCGGCCAATTCAATGTCGAAGACCTGACGGGCGAGTTTCAGATGGCTCACCTGGCAACGGTGTCACCGGTGGGGCTGCGGATCAATGGTTCGACCGGATCGATGGGCTTTCGGGCGGGGGCGGACGGTTTCCTGTGATCGTTTCCACATGGGATCTGAGGGTTTCGATGAGGGTGCTCATCACCGCAGTCGGGGCCCCCTGCCAGACTGCACCCAGACTCAGCGGGGCGATGTCGGAGATGGGCAGCGCCCTCAGATCCTTGGCTGGGGGACTTCCGGGGATGGCCAGACTAAGTCCGATTCCGAATCCACTTTGGACGTAGACTTCGACTAGCTCTAGATCGGTGACCTCGACTCGGGAAGGCCATTCTAGCGAGCGGCTCTCTAAAAACTCCCGGAAGCGACGGGGAGCCAACTCGGCAGCGGTGATGGAAATGAGCGGGTCTTCCAGGCTTTCCGTCGATAGGGCCTCGAAGATTTCCGAGGCGTTCCGGAATCGGGAAGTCTTGGGCACCAGCAAGACGAGCGGCAGCTCGAGCAACGGCAGGTGGTGCAGGCCTTTAGCACCCTGGCCTTCGAGCAAGGTGATCGCGAAGTCGAGTTCCTGCCGCTCCAACCATGCTTCTACCTGAGGTTGCTGACCTGCCCGCAGAGTGAGTTGGAGGTGAGGGAAGCGTTTGCGCACCTCTTGCAACACTCGAGGCAAGTGGTCCCGGAGCGCGACCACCGGGGCGGCCACCCGCAGGATTTCCCGGGTAGTACTTCGGAGCCGTCGTTCCATATTGCCCAGCTCGCCGAAGAAGGGGCGGATAAACTCGTAGAGATCTGTGCCCGCTGGCAGCAGTTCAAAAGGGCGTCGGCGAAAGAGCTTCACTCCTAGGTAGGATTCCAGTTGGAGGAGTTGCCCGCTAATGGCGGGTTGCTGGATTCCATAGGGCATGTTGCGCACCGCTTCCATAATGCCGCCATGCCGCGCCACATAATAAAAAAGCTCCAGATGGTGCACATTCATTATGCTAAACAACCACGGTGACGTTTGTTGGGCAATGATGGCTTCCGCGCGTTTTTGCCCGTCTTTGGGATTCCCTTTAACGGTGGGTGCAGTGAAACTCCGGTGAAGCCTTCACCAAAATTGTTCGTCAACCGAGTTCGTATGAAGATCCTCTCTTCCACCGTCGTAGCGGCGAGCCTCACGGCCTTCGCTGCCCAGGCCGCCGTCGATTTTTCCAAGGATATTGCCCCAATCCTCACCGAGCACTGTCTCAAGTGCCACGG
>JAPLUH010000152.1 GCA_026397675.1 Verrucomicrobiota bacterium | reverse complement strand
TCTGCACCAAAAAGGTCCTCAACTGCATGTGCGGAGCCTTCTCCGACAAGTGGTTCGACGTATCCAAGAAACTCGGCAAAGACGCCGAAGCCCTCCAAGTCCCCTGGGGCTCCCCCATCCGCGCCGAACAAATCGACGCCCTCCTCGCCACCGGCCACTTCGACGCCCTCACCCTCATTCATAACGAAACCAGCACCGGCACTATGAGCCCGCTGGATGAGATCGCCGCCCTCAAGCGGAAGTATCCCGACGTGATGTTCATCATCGACGCCGTCAGCTCCCTGACCGCCTTGCCCCACCGCTTCGACGACCTCGGCATCGACCTCCTCCTGGCTGGCACCCAGAAAGCCTTCGCCCTGCCCCCCGGACTCGCCGTCTTCGTCGCCTCCCCCGCCGCGCTGGCCAAGGCTGCCACCATTAAGACCCGCGGCTACTACTTCGACCTCCTCGAGTTCGAGAAGAACGCGCTCGAGAACATGACCCCCAGCACCCCAGCCATTTCGCTCATCTACGCGCTGGAGTCCAAACTGGGAGAATTCTTCGCCGAAGGGCTCGAAGCACGCTACGCCCGGCACACCCAGACTAACCAAATGCTCAAAGACTGGGCTTCCCGCCAAGGATTCACCCTGTTCCCGGAAACCGGGTTCGAATCCAAGACCCTGGTTTGCGTCAACAACGGCGCCAAACCCGGCGGTCGCGTCATCGACGTAGCCACCTTCCAAAAGCGCATCAAAGACCACGGCATCCTCATCGACGGCGGCTACGGGAAAATCAAGGGCACCACCTTCCGCATCTCCAACATGGGCGACGAAACCCCGGAGACCATCGGCGCCTTGATCGAAATCCTCGATACCGCCATCGCCGGACTCTGACCCACCCCGACCCTACAGAAGTCCCGCCCCGCCGGCATGTCAGCGCAACCGCACGACAATCCAGGGCAAGCCTCCGACAATCGCCCTCCTTGCCGCTCCCCGGAGGGCGCGGTAATTTTAAAAACGATGTCTGAGGCTTGCCCCGTCCCCGACTGCACACCCGATCGGTGCGCAACCCCGGCGGTGTGCCCACTCAATCGAGTGCTGGCCGGCACCACGGTGGTGGTCAAGCAACTGACGGCCTCCCCAGACATGAATCGGCGGCTGCGGGAAATGGGATTTGGCGAAGAGCAACGCGTCAAAGTACTCAGCCTCGCCAACAACCTACTGTGTCAGGTTTGCAATTCTCGACTCGGGCTCAGCGATCGTCTGGCACAGACCATTCTCGTTCAACCCCTGAACCCCTCGGGTCCCGTCCGTTTAGCGGCCTGAATCCCGAGACTCGATCGGTGGGTTCTCACGGTATCGGTCTCAAACAGAAGTCCTCATCCAAAGCCCCATCCGGTTCAAAACCGGTCCGAAATCGCAATCCACCGACAATCGGCGACAAGTTCCCGACAACCGCCCTCCTTGCCCTCAGGAAGGTTCCATCCATAGCCTCCTTCTCACGATGCGCCCCCTGTCCACATTGATTCCCGGCGAACGGGCGGTGGTCGCCCGGATCGACATCCCGCCAGAACAGCGCGGCCGATGATGGAGATGGGATTGCTTCCCGGCACTCCAGTGGAACTGGTACGCTTTGCTCCACTCGGGGACCCGGTGGAAATAAAGCTGCGCAACTACCACCTCTCCTTGCGCAAGCTCGAGGCCGACAAAATCCAGGTCCACTGACACGATGAAACCCTTCACCGTCGTCCTCACCGGCAACCCCAACTGCGGCAAGACCACACTGTTCAATGCCCTGACCGGCCTCCGCGGCCGCGTCGGCAATTATGCCGGGGTCACGGTGGAGCGAAAAGAAGGCTCCCTCACCGGGGCTGACGCCCGCTTTCCGGTCACCATCCTCGACCTTCCGGGCACCTATTCACTGAGCCCGCAGTCGCCCGACGAACAAATCGCGCGAGACATCCTCTTCCAGCGCGTCGCCGACGTGCCGGCCCCAGATCTAGTCGTGGTGGTGGTCGACGCCTCCAACCTCCAGCGCAACCTCTACTTCGCGACCCAAGTCATCGAATTGGGTCACCCCACCCTGTTGACGCTCAACATGGTGGACGTCGCCCGAGATCGAGGTCACGACATCGATACCGATGCTCTGTCTAAGGCGTTGGGCGTGCCGGTCATCCCCATGGTGGCCAGTCAGGGCGAGGGCTTGGAACCCCTTCGCCAGTCCATTCGATCCCAAGCCAGCAGCCCGGGCACTCGCCATGTTATTCCCCGCGAGTTCAACGAACTACCCGAAGCCTTCGGCCGCGAGGCTCAAGCCATCGAAACCGCCCTCGAACGCCATTTCCCACATCGCTCCCGTCTGGCTGCCGCCGAAGCCTTGCTGCTCCTGAGCGACGAGCGGGCCTTGCCCACTGACAAAACCAACACCGACGGAAATACCAACGGAAACACAGCCAACACCCGCTATCCCTCGGCACTCATCGAGCAGGTTTTGTCTGCGCGTCGACGTCTCGAAGCAGCCGGCGTGGACTGGCGCAGCACCGCCATCGAAGCCCGCTACGCCCGGCTCTTCGCTATCGAGCAGCACGTCACCCGCGAGACCCCGCCCCCGGACGAACTGCTCTCCGACCGGATCGACCGCGTGGTGACCCACCGCGTCTGGGGACCCCTCATTTTTGTCACGGTGATGGCGTTGATGTTTCAGTCCATCTTCTGGCTGGCGCAGTATCCCATGAGCGGCATCGAGGCGGCTGTCGATGCCCTGGCCCAATGGGTCGGCTCGAGCATGCCCCCGGGCGATCTCAACGACCTGATCACCCGAGGCGCTATCGCCGGTGTCGGGTCGGTGGTGATTTTCCTCCCTCAAATCTGCCTACTCTTCCTCTTCATCGGCCTGCTGGAAGACACCGGCTACATGTCTAGGGCCGCCTTCTTGATGGACCGCCTGATGAGCCGGGTTGGCCTGCACGGCAAGAGCTTCATCCCGATGCTGTCGTCCTTTGCTTGTGCCATCCCAGGCATCATGGCCACCCGAACCATTGAGACCCGCCAAGATCGCTTGGCCACGATCTTAGTGGCGCCTCTGATGAGTTGTTCGGCCCGTCTGCCGGTGTACACGGTGCTCATCGCCGCCTGTATCCCGCAGCGCAATGGTTGGCCCGGACTGACCTTGCTAATGATGTACCTCCTCGGCATCGCCGGAGCACTGGGCATGGCCTGGATCTTCAAGAAGACCCTCCTCCGCGGCGAACCGCCCATGCTCATCCTCGAATTACCGCCCTACAAACGGCCCATGCTGGGCGCGGTGCTTCGGCAAATGTGGGATCGTTCCAAGCTCTTCCTGAAACGGGCGGGCACGGTGATCTTGGGAATCAACATCCTGCTCTGGTTCCTCGCCACCTACCCCCGCTCGAGCGAGCTCCAACAAGAGTTCGACCAGCGACACGCCCAGTGGAAACAAGCGGCCTCGAACCCGCCCACATCCGCAGAGAGCGAAACCCTGAAGCGGCTGGACCAAGAAGAAGCCGGCGAGAAACTACGGCAATCCTTTGCCGGGCGACTGGGTCGGGCCATCGAGCCTGCGCTGAAACCGCTGGGCTTCGATTGGAAGATCGGCATCGGTATCGTCACCTCCTTCGCCGCCCGGGAGGTCTTCGTGAGCACCTTGTCCGTGGTCTACAATGTGGGGGGTGACAGCGAAAACACGGCCAGCCTCGCCGAGGTAATGAAGTCCGAACGCCGCGATGACGGCCGCAAGACCTACACACCCCTGACGGGCCTCACCCTCATGGTGTTCTACGTCTTCGCCATGCAATGCGTGAGCACCGTGGCCGTGGTGCGCCGCGAGACCAACTCCTGGAAGTGGCCGCTCTTCCAAACCGTGTACATGACCTCGCTGGCCTGGATCTTGGCCTTCTTGACTTACCAAGTCGGAACACGACTGGGATTCTGATCCCACCAAACACTCAGGGCCGCCAACGCCCGGGCCCGGTGACTCAGCTGGTTCTTCACTTCGGCTCCCAGCTCGGCGAACGGGCGATCCCATCCCAGAGGCACGAAGAGCGGATCGTACCCAAAGCCACCGGCTCCCGAAGCCAGCTCGAGCAATCGACCTTCACACACCCCATCAAAGTCCCGCGTGGCCGCCGCCATGGCCGCCGCATCCGCTCCGGCCAAGACCGGAGTCAGGGCCAACGCACACCGGAACCGGGCCGTCCGGTGCTCCGGGGCGACCTTGGCCAGCAGGCGCAAGAGCTTGGCATTGTTTTCGGAGTCGGGTGAGTTGCCCGCTCGACCCGTGTCCACCGCAGCAAAACGGGCCGAGTGAACTCCGGGCGCGCCCTCCAAGGCATCGACTTCGAGGCCCGAATCATCTGCCAACACCCACTGCGCGCCGAGATGGCAGACCTCCATCGCCAAGAAGGTCGCCCACGTCAGAGACTTGATGCGCGCGTTTTCCCGGAAGGTGCTCCCGGTTTCCTCTGGCTCGAGCCGAACCGAAGCGTCTTGCTGAGACAAGAACACCCGCCCGGATCCACCCAACACGGAGCGAATTTCTTCCACCTTATGGGCGTTGCCCGTAGCGATGAACACCGTCGTCATGCCGGTCATTGAAGCGGGACACCGCCCACAGGTCTCGCCCGAACTCCGCAATTCACCGAAAACGACTCACCGCCCGATGGATGGCGGCCGCTTTTTAACCAACCCCGGACCACCACCCGGTTCTCCATCCGTACGAGACTTCTGAACCAACAAGCCGTGAGCCTGGGCGGCCGTCATCAATTCTTGCAGCGAGTGAGTCTGAACCAGTCCCAACAGCGTGGAGAGCTGCTGGTGATCGGCCCAAGTGTCCAAGCAAAACCGCCACTGGGAGTGATCCACCGCCTGCACCACATCGACCCTGCGGCAATGACTCAAATCGCCCCGACGCAGCAGGCGCGTGGGATCCGTAAAATCGGACCACTGGTTGGCCGCCAGGTAGGCTTCGCTCAGTAACTTCACTCGGGTGATCTCGACCTCCATGCCCTCGGGGTAAGTCCGCTTCAGTCGATTACTGACATACTGGTTTACCTCACCGCCTCTGAGATATTTAGCAATAACTTCTACCATCAGCGCGGGATCGATGAGGGGACTGTCTGAACGGAGGATCATCACACTCCGGAAGCCCTGCCGCTGGGCAGCCCGAATGCAATTGTGCAAGGCGTCGTCCCGATCGCCCACGTAAAAGGGCACTCCCAGATCCTGACAGAGAGCGACGATCGAACGGTCTTCGGCCAACTCAGTGGTCACCACCACACAATTGGCACGACGAACGGCGACCAACACCCGATCGAGCTGGTGTTGGAGGTAGGATTTCCCGCCGACCGGCTGCGCCACAAGGCCAGGCACCGTGCCCGAGACCATGCTGGCCTGGATTAAAACTCCGACCGGTTCCAATTGGAACTGGCTCAGAACTTTTCCCCAAACCCTTCGCAGGATATGTTTCCAGCTTCCAATCACAGCAAACTATTCCGATCCCCCGGGGCGTACTCGACCCAATGGGTGAAACTGAGTTTTTTAGCCAACTCTCTTAAAAACATGCGTCCACCCAGCTCGTTACACGCCTGATCCGATTCCTTCAATTACTGCGCCCCTCCGGTTCACACAATTATAAATACGCCCTGTTGGGGCGTGTTGTTTTAAACCTTTCCGTGCTGATATCTCTCCAATTCGATTTAATGCTAAACAAGCATAAATAATTCGATCAATTTAATGCTCGTATCACATACATGGGAATTTCCATTGTTGAATTTGGAAAACGCGTTCGCTCTCTGCGTCGTGCCCAAGGTCTGACTCAGGAACAGTTGGCGGAGGCGGCGGACCTCAACCCAAGGACCGTGCAAAAGATCGAGGCGGGCCAAATCAACATCCTGCTGACCACCTTGGCTCGAATTCAATCGGCCCTGAACTGCACGGCCGGGGAGCTCTTCGATGCGGAACGGTGACCTCTCCGACAGAATTTACCTCCAACTCTCAGGGCTAACCCCGAACCCGTGTTGCAGACTAAAAAAAGGGTTTTCGCAGAAATCCTCGGAAGTGAGTTCTCCAGTGGCGACCTCCGAAGCGCATTCGTCGTGCAGTGCGGCTTGCCCCTGGACCGAGAATTGTGCCATCCATCCCTGCAATGAATTCTGGAGTGCCCGCCTTGAATGCTGCTGTGCAGGAGGCCAGTGCCTTCCTGCCGACCTTGATGACGGAGATCAACCGCTGTGTCGTCGGCCAGAAGTACCTCGTTGAGCGCCTGGTGATCGGACTCTTGGCCAACGGCCATGTCCTCCTCGAAGGCGTGCCGGGTCTGGCCAAGAGTTTTCACGGCTTCAGTTCACGCCGGACATGCTGCCAGCAGACGTGGTCGGCACCCAAATTTACAACCCGGCTGGAGGCTTCACCACGCGCAAAGGTCCGGTCTTCGCCAACCTGGTCCTCGCCGACGAAATTAATCGCGCACCGGCCAAGGTACAGTCAGCCCTGCTGGAGGCCATGCAAGAACGCCAGGTCACCATCGGTGACCAAACATACAAACTGCCCGACCCGTTCTTGGTGCTGGCCACTCAAAATCCCATCGAACAAGAAGGCACTTACGCGCTGCCCGAAGCGCAAGTCGACCGCTTCATGCTCAAGCTGAAGGTCGGCTATCCCTCTCGTGAGGAGGAGCGCATGATCCTCGACCTCATGGCGCGCACCTCGGGGCATCCCACCGTAGAACCCGTGGTCCAGCCCGAGACCCTTCTCAAAGCCCGGCAGGTCATCAACGAGCTCTACATCGACGATAAAGTGAAGGACTACATCGTGGATGTGGTTTGCGCGACCCGCGATCCCGAGGCCTACAAACTCAAGTTCAAAGACCTCATCCAAATGGGCGCCAGCCCCCGGGCCACCATTGCGCTGACATTGGCCGCCAAGGCTCACGCCTTCCTCCGTGGCCGCGGCTATGTGACGCCGCAAGACGTGAAGAGCATCGGCATGGATGTGCTGCGTCACCGGATCACGCTGACCTACGAAGCCGAAGCCGAAGAAAAGACCCCGGAAGACATCGTCCAGCGCCTCTTCGACGAACTGCCCGTTCCCTGAAGCCCGGAGTGCCCGTCACACCAGTTCGGCCCATGCCCCTGCCCCTGTGCGTCGTGGACGCATTCACTCAGGAAGCCTTTCGAGGCAATCCGGCGGCCGTGTGCCTGCCGGGCCCTGAGCCTACCTCGTCTTGGATGCAATCGGTGGCCACCGAACTGAACCTGTCCGAGACAGCCTTTGCGATACCCTTAGGGCCCGGCCGTTGGCGGCTCCGCTGGTTCACGCCCAAGGCCGAAGTGGACTTGTGCGGCCACGCCACCCTCGCCACGGCGCACGCCTTGTGGGAAGCGGGAGATGCGCCCGCCTCACAGGCCCTCTGTTTTGAAACCCGAAGCGGCCCACTCCAGTGCTGCCGGGAAGACGGTCTATCCGGCAACGCCCGCATCGCCATGGATTTCCCAGCCCAACCCGCTCGGGCAATACCCGTTCCCTCCGGGCTTGAAGAAGCCCTGGGAGTTCCCGCTGTCTGGACGGGCCGCAGTCGGGAAGATCTCTTAGTCGAAGTGGCCTCGGCCGAAGTGGTTCGCTGCCTGAAACCCGAATTCAGCTCACTGGCCGCATTCCCCGTGCGTGGGATCATTGTCACGGCCCGCTCCGACCGTGATGACGCCGATTTTGTCAGCCGCTTCTTCGCGCCGGCCTTGGGGATCGACGAAGACCCTGTCACTGGCTCCGCCCATTGCACCCTGGCCTGCCATTGGGCGGATCGGCTGGGACTCACCACCCTGAGCGGTTTTCAGGCCAGCGCCCGAGGCGGCACCGTGGGGGTTGAGCTCCGGGGCGATCGAGTTCGCCTGCTAGGGCACGCGATCACGGCTTGGCGCGGCCAATGGCTCGGCCCGGTCGGTTGAGCCAGAGGGAGTTCAAAATTCAACTCAGCGCGGTCGAAATGGGCTCTCGCTCTCTCCGTCTTCGATGCGCCTTCACGGCCCCTTGCGACTCTGAATCCAGTGGAGACTGCCGTCGGCCTCGCTGACCACTAAATCACTGACGCCATCGCCGTTCCAATCTTCAGCCACCACATCGCGCGGTTCTCCCAATAAGCGGAATCCCAGCGATCCGGAAGGCACCGAGTCCCACGTCCCATCGCCTCGCCCCATTAAGAACACGGCCTCGCCGGCATCATCCCTCGGCCCGCGAAAGCCGTGACCTGCAAAGCCCATGGCCACGAATAGGTCGCGCCGGCCGTCGCCATTGAAATCACCCGCGGCCACGGCCCGGATGGGCCCCAATTGAGCGGCATCGGGCAACGGACGCGCCTCGAACCCCTCACCGCGACGCAGCAGCACGAGCGAGGTCAACCAGCGTGCCGAAACCTTGGCCGAGGGCAGACCTTCGAGAAGGGCATCGACGGTGGCCAGTGCGTAGGCCCGATGGGTGGTGAAGCGGGCGGCGATGGCGGGAAACAATGGCCCGATTTCCTGCAACCCTCGCATGGGGAGGATGCGTCCGTCCGGAGCCGTGTAGGCCTCCAGGCATCCGGTGGTCCCATCCTGGTTCCAGTCACCATGGAAGAGATGCACCTCTCGGACCGGACCGGCGGGCGAACGCGGAGGCCCCGTCATCAAAGACTGCCACCCATTGAGCCCCCAGTTCCCGAGGATCAAATCCTCCCGTCCATCGCCGTCCACGTCACAAAGCTCCAGGCACTG
>JAPLUH010000210.1 GCA_026397675.1 Verrucomicrobiota bacterium | reverse complement strand
CAAGGCGGCGCCTGTGTCTGCGGGGGCGGCCAAAGCGTCCCTGCGAGCAAAGACGTTCGACCAGGTGGTCGAGACCGTGGAAGACCTCGCCGCAGAGCGGGACGACGACGACGTCATCTGGGGTTCGATGATCAAGCAGGCCATCAAGCGCCGTAATCCGGGATTCAACGAGCGGGCCTGTGGGTTCCGCTCCTTTAACGACCTGCTCATTGAGGCCCAGAAGCGTGGCCTCATCGACATGGCAGCCGATGCCAAGAGCGGCGGTTATGTGGTGCGTCCGATTCCCTGAGAAGGTGTTCATGCAGCCGCGTTGCAGGAGAGGATGGCTGGGTTCCTTGCTCGCTGCTGGCGCGTTCGCTGTGGCTAATGTGGGAGCCGCAGAGCCTTCCTCCCGACTGGAGCGCACCGTGTTGGCCGAAGGCCTTCGCGAGCCCATCGCCCTCGATGTGGCGACCGATGGACGCGTTGTTTTGGCGGAACGTCGGGGCCGGATCGCTGTCTGGAATCCCAGCGGTGACCGCCTGGAAACGGCCGGTGCATTGAGCGTCTTTTCGGGCCCGGAAGATGGATTGTTGGGGTTGGCCCTGCATCCGGGGTTCGCCACCAATGGGTGGATTTTCTGTTACCACGGCACGCCGGGAGTTCTGGAGAATCGCTTGTCCCGCTTCACCCTGCGTGGAGACGGTGTCTTGGATTTGGCTTCGCAGCGCATCCTCCTGCGGGTGCCCACACGCATCCCCAAGCCCAATCATTCGGGCGGTGGGTTGGCCTTCGACGCTGCGGGATGCCTTTATTTGGGCACTGGCGACTACACGTATGCGGACCGCTCGGAGGGCTTCGCTCCCTTAGACCATCGCCCGGGTCAGGAGCTCAACGATTCTGAGCGCACCGCTGCCAATACTGCAGACTGGCGGGGCAAGATTTTGCGCATCCACCCGGAGCCCGAGGGCGGCTACACGATTCCGGCGGGCAACTTGTTTCCCCCGGGGGATCCCAAGGCATTGCCCGAGATTTACGCCATGGGGTGCCGAAACCCGTTCCGCCTGAGCCTGGATGGACCCACCGGTCGGCTATTCTGGGGCGATGTGGGCCCCGACGCCACCCAACCCAATCCAGCCCGAGGGCCTGCTGGCTTTGACGAGTTTCATGTGACTCGCACAGCGGGCAATTTTGGGTGGCCTTATTTCATTGCCGACAATCGGCCTTATCGGCGTTTTGACTTTGCGACTCAGGCGAGCGGGGAACCGTGGAACCCGGAGCGGCCCGTCAATGAATCCCCATTCAACACGGGGCTGCGCGACTTGCCACCGGCTCGGCCGGCCTTTCTCTGGTATCCGCCGGGTCCTTCGGCGCGCTGGCCCGAGGTGGGTTCCGGACCTCGCTCCGCTATGGCGGGGCCGACCTATCATTTTTCTGCTCAGCTCCAATCCCGCAGTAAACTGCCGGTGGAGTGGGATGGGGCCACCTTCCTCTTTGACTGGGAACGGGGCTGGATTCTCGGCGCATGGCTCGATGATCGGGAGGGGTTGGCTCGACTGAAACCGCTCCTGCCTGGACAGAAGTTCCGCCGCCCCATTTGCCTCCAACTCGGACCCGATGGGGCCCTTTACTTGATCGAGTGGGGCAGTCGGTGGTCGGACAATACCGATGCCGCGCTCGTTCGTGTGGCGGCCGCGCAATAATCGATGAGCCTTTGTACGGCGGTTGAGGCCGGTGTGCAGAGCGGACCAGTGATCTGGGCAAAACAAAAGGAGCAGGGGTCTTTTCGGACTCCCTGCTCCTGATTGAAAAGCCGACGGGCCGGTGGGCCCGCTTACTTCATGCGGTCGAAGTTCTTCTTGAGGATCTGCCACGGCTCCAAGCCCGCGCTCTTGCCCTGCAAATCATCTATAATCGACTGCTCGTTGGCGTTCTTGGTCGCACGCTGCGTCTTGTAGAACACACCGAACAGGCCGGGCCAATCGGTGTCGGCCAGCTTGTACGATGCATATTCGTCGGTGACGTCGTGTTCCTTCGGAATCTCGTTGAACACGCCACCCTTGCGCGGTGTCGCGGCATCGAAGGCGCCCGGATAGAACTCCACGCACTCGCTCAGGCACTGGATGAAGCTGAACCCATCGTGCTCCATGGCGGCTTCCATCATGGCCAGCACGTGGTTCGGGTTGGTCGCCGTGGTGCGAGCCACGAAGGTCGCGCCCGCCGAAATCGCCTGCTTGATCGGGTTGATGGGGCGATCCTTGGAACCCCAGATGTCGGTCTTCGACTTGAAGCCGATGGGCGAGGTGGGCGAGGTCTGATTCTTGGTCAGGCCGTACACACTGTTGTCCATCACCACGTAGGTGAGTCGGACATTCTTGCGTGCCGTGTGGGTGAAGTGGTTGCCGCCGATGGAGAACGCATCGCCGTCGCCACCGAACACACACACCTGCAAGTCAGGCCGGCTCAGGGAAACGCCCGAAGCGAAGGGCAGGGCGCGGCCATGAATGTAATGGGCTCCGTGCGCCTGCACGAAGTACGGGAAGCGCGACGAGCAGCCGATGCCGGCCACCGTGGTGATCTTCTCGTGGTGGAGCTTGCGGCGCTCGATCAGTTTGAAATAGAGGGCTAGGACGGCGAAGTCACCGCAACCGGGGCACCATGTCGGGTGATCGGCGGAGACTTCTTTCTTCGTCAGCGGCTTGCGGTCGGCGTCGAGCAGAGGCGCGACCGGCGTCGTGTTGGTGTTGACCCCGCGCGAGGTGGTGGGGTTCAGGATGGCAACTTCGCTCATGATGAATGGATAAAGAGAGTTCTTGGGTTCCTGGGCGGCTTACTTGGCCATTTGCAGTGCGCGATCCACGATGTCCTTCACCTTCCAGGTGAGGCCGTCGGTCTTGGTGATACCACGGATCTTGGCGTCCGGGATGTAGGTTCGGATGAGGGCGCCCATCTGACCGATGCCGGCGAATCCCTCGTCGTTGAGTTCGACCACGAACACGTGGCGGAAACCCGCGAAGATATTCTCGAGACCCGGAGGCAGCGGGTGGACGTACTTGATGTGCACTGCGGAAACCGCGTGTCCTGCGGCGCGGGCCAGCTTGACGGCTTCTTGAACCGGACCTTGTGAGGAACCCCAGCTCACCAGCAGGATTTGTCCTTCGGCCGCACCGTACACGACGGGCACGGGCAGTTCCGAGGCGAGCTTCTTCAGCTTGTTGCGGCGCTTGGCGACCATTTGGACGTGCAACTTGGAAGAACCCGTTGGGTGTCCGAGTTCATCGTGCTCGAGGCCGGTCACGACGGGGTATTTGCCGCTGGCGATGCGAGTGCCCGGTGCCAGATGGCGGGTGATGCCATCCGGGGCCGAGAGGTCATAGGGCTTGGGATCGGTGACCGGGGTGAGATCGGGGGAGATGTCCTGAACGATCTTCTGGAGGTCGGGCTCCTTGAAGGCCTCGATCCGGGTGGCGATGCCTTGGTCGGTGAGGATCACGACCGGGGTGCTGTACTTGCGAGCGATGTTCACCGCTTCGATCGCGGTGTAG
>JAPLUH010000452.1 GCA_026397675.1 Verrucomicrobiota bacterium | reverse complement strand
GTTCGCCTCCAAGGCTCGCTCCGGCCCGACACCGCTCCGCTGCGGTTTTTGGTGGGCGGGGCTGCGCGGTATCGGGCCTCCGCTCGCAGAGTAGGCTCTGGGGAGGAGGAGCTTTCGCGCTTTGCGCGAGAGGTTGGGCTGTTCGCCTCCAAGGCTCGCTCCGGCCTGACACCGCTCCGCTCGGGTTTTTGGTGGGATCGGGTGGTGCTCGCAGGAAGGCTCGCTCCGGACCGTTCTCGCTGCTGTACCGGGTGGGGCAAATCCAATGCGGGTCCGGTGTGGACAATCGGCGGGATCTTGTTCTCATGTGCCTACTCCCAGATCGGACCCTTATTGTGCATGAATAATCTGAAGCAAATCGCGCTCTTCATGCAGTTGTACACGGATGACAATCAGGAGGTGTTTCCGGGTCACCGGAATGGAAACTTAACTACGTCGGATGAGCTGCCTTCTCGGACGAATTGGTGGGGTACGGCCATGGTGGGTTATGCCAAGGGGCAATCGAATTACTTCCACTGCCATGCGCTTAAGGGCCAGCGTAAGGATGCCGGAATTAGTTGGTCGTGGAAGTTCGACTGTCATCTGGTCGGCTATGGCTACAATGCATTCTTCCTCGGGGTGCACCCCTATGATTCTCATGAGGCGGCCGGACTCTCGACGACGAAGTGGTTCAAGCGGTCTTCGATTGTGAATCCTTCCCAGAATCTGGTGGTGGGTGACACCATGCCCAAGCCCGACCTGACTTGGAGTAGCAGTCTATGGTGGCCCAGTTCCGGGATGACTCCGGGTCGGGGCAACACGTACGAGGGCATCGATGACAACCGCCATGGGCGCCGGGGCAATGTGGTGTTCAATGATGGGCACGCCGAGACGCGTCGCAGTGCCAATATCAATCCGCCAGACGATCCCATCAAAGGTGGGGCCAATCAGTTCCGCAATGCCCTCTACTGGGATCCGTTGCAGCGCAAAGGGACTGCCGAATAGGCACGATTCGAGGGGTAGGCTGGGTGGAACCCATCGCGGCCTGCGCTCCTCGGTTTGGTTTTGATGAGGTTTTTGAAACAGGTTTGAGCGGGAAGCTGAATCTTCATTGGGCTTCAAAGCCCTGAGGCTGTGATCCAGTCTATCGCTGTGAGCGATGTTTCCACCGAGTCTGCCCGAGCCCGCCACGCGTGTTTGGCGGCGGAGATTTTGGCCCATGACCGGGCGTATTATGTTCTGTCGGCGCCGACTGTCACTGATCTCGAATATGACCGGCTGTACCGGGAGCTCCAGCAGTTGGAGTCGGCTCATCCGGAACTGATCACTCCCGAATCCCCCACCCAGCGCGTGGGCGGTGCGCCGTCCGAGGGCTTTGCCCGTGTAGAGCACCAACGGCCGATGCTTTCTCTGGAAAAGGTGCTGGCCTCCGAAGAGCCCTCCTCGGTCGAAGAACCGGATCGTGAGCGGCGGGGCCGTTTGCAGGATGAGAACACGCTGGCTGCCTTGACCACCTGGTATGCTCAAGTTTGCAAGACACTGGGCCGGAGCGCGGTGCCGCTGATCATGGAACCGAAGGTGGATGGGGTTTCGCTCAGTCTTCATTATCGACGCGGCAAACTGGCGCTGGGAGTCACCCGAGGTGACGGTCGTTTTGGCGACGATATCACGGCCAACTTGCGGACGTTGCGTTCGATACCGCTTCAGTTGGAGACCTCGAACCCACCCGAGTGGATCGAGATCCGGGGCGAGGCATACATGACGCTGGAAGACTTCGGTGCCATGAATGCTGGGCTGGCGGCGGCGGTCGAAAAGGTCGCGCCCAATCCCAGGAATGCGACCTCTGGATCGCTGAAGCTGCTCGACCCGAGGATTGTGGCCCAGCGACCCATTCGTGCCGTCTTCTATGCGGTGGGTGTGAGCGAAGGTATTCGTTTTGAAAGTCATTCGGATCTGTTGCGCCAGTACCAGGCGTGGGGGGTGCCGATCCAGGGCCGTTGGTGGGCATGTGGCGGGATGGACGAGTTGCTTGGTCTCTACCGCAGCTCCGTCGTGGCGGGATACGATGAAGACCGGGACCTGCGTCGTCAGTTGCCCTACGAAATCGATGGCGTGGTCATCAAAGTAGACCGCTTTGAAGATGCCGCGCGCATCCCGGACAAGCGCCGTTCGCCCGGCTACGCCATCGTTCACAAGCCGGTGCCGTGGATCACACCCGCGCAGACGCGGCTTTTGGCCATCACCGTGCAAGTGGGACGTACCGGTGTCCTGACGCCGGTGGCCGAGTTGGAGCCGGTGTTCGTTCAGGGATCGACCGTGTCCCGGGCCACATTGCACAACGAAGACGAGATCCGCCGGAAGGACATCCGCATCGGTGACGCCGTGGTGATCCGCAAAGCAGGCATGGTGATTCCTGAAGTGGCTGAAGTCTTGACCACGCTGCGTGCGCCGGGGGCCGAGGTGTTCGACCTGGTCCGCCATGTCGGTGGCCAATGCCCGGCCTGCGGCGGACCCATCGCTAAGGAGAAGGTCTCGGACGGCGATCAAGATGAGGTGGCCTGGCGATGCCAGAACGTGGCGGGTTGCCCGGCACAATTGACCCGACGTGTGGAGTACTTCGCTCAGCGCAAGGCAATGGATATTGAGTCACTGGGCGGGATCGTGGCCGAGAAACTGGTGGAACGGGGCTGGGTCCGCGATCCACTCGATTTGTTTGATCTGAATGCGGAGCGCCTGGCCACGCTGAACCTGGGTACCGAGGAGGATCCGCGCATCTTTGGTATCAAAAATGCCACCAAAGTTGTGGCGGCGTTGGAGCGGTCGCGTACCGCGCCGTTGCACCGTTGGCTGCATGCACTGGGAGTGCCATCGGTGGGCGAAACCATGGCTTACGAGGTCGCGCGCTTGCATGAAGACCTGGGGCATGTGGCCCGATCAGAGTCACTGGCGGGCGTTGTTCGGCTGGGACAGCTTTATGACCAACTGTCGGCGGCCTCTCCGTCGATGATGGCCCACGATCCGGTGGAGCGTGATCGGCGCCGAGACGTGTACGAGGGGTTGAAGGGGCAGATTCGTGAGCAGGGAGATCGGCTGGCTGAGTTAGGAGTCGCTGAAGCCAATGCCCGTTGGACCCAATTACGCCAGAAGGGAAGCTCCGCCGTGCCTGAGTATGTGACGCGCATCGAGTACGGCGCGGCCGGTGCGTTGACCGGCTATCTGAAGTCTGAGGCAGGGCTGCGAACGTTGGAACGCTTGGAACAATTGGGCATCCAGCCCAAGAGCGAGCGGATCGCCGCAGGCTCCGGTTCGGCCTCTGGGTCCATCGCCGGCAAGACCTGGGTGTTGACTGGCACATTGCCCACGCTCGGTCGCGACGAGGCCTCCGAGATGATTCGCCAATCTGGAGGCAAGGTGGCCTCAGCCGTGAGTCGCAACACCGATTACTTGCTGGCCGGTGAGAGCGCCGGCTCCAAGTTGGATAAGGCCCGGGAGCTGGGCGTGGCCATCGTGGATGAGGCCGCCTTCCTCAAGCTGGTGCGCGGCGGTTGAGCTGGCCGGATCATTCGGATTTTGCCCTCCGAGGGTTTGCCGGATTGGGTAATCGCTTGGAAGCCGCCGCTGATGCCAAGCGCGGGGCGAGCAGGGTGGCGGTCCGTGAAAAGACCTCCGGCGGAACCCCTAGGGCCTGCTTCAGGGCGATGTCCCGGTCCCAGGTATTAGTGACGCTGTCGATGCGCACTGCCTGGGCAGCCGTCAGGCGGTGTCCAAAAAGCCAGGGTGATACCAAGGCGGTGTTGATGAGGGGAAAATCGGATCCGTAGCACAGCCGTCCGTTAAATTCCGTGCGGGTGATCGCCTCGCCAAGGTAGCCCAATTTATTGGCCTGCGTGAGCGAGGAAATCTCGGAATAGAGGTTTGGAAACTCGGCCATCATTCGAGCGAGGCGATCGGTTTGCCGCTCGCCGTCGAGGTTTCCGGTGGAGGCGATGTGGGCCGCGATGACGGTGACACCCAGTCGGAGAGGCAGTCGCAGCCGCTCGGGATCGCATAGCTCATCCTGCGCATGGGTAAAGGAGCGCTCTTGGCCGGTATGGGTCAGAAGGGGCAGTTGATGCCGTTTGAGATGTTCGTAGAAGGGGATCAATCGCTCGTCGGCAGGATCGATGCGCATAATGCTCGGAATCCATTTCACCAGAACCGCGCCCTGGGCTGCACAGGCATCCATGCGTGCCAAGGCGTCTGGGCGATACGGGTTGATGGAGGCGCCGAAGAGCAGTTGAGGGTACCGGGCGACTTCGCGGGCCAAGAACTTATTCGGGACGTAGACCTCTGTTGACTGAAGATCCAGTCGTCCGTGTTCATCGACCACACCATCCATCGCTAGGACCACGGCCTGATGGATCGATGTGCTTTGGGCAACTTGTGCGGCGATTTGCCCCACCAGCCACGCGTCCCCGTTCTGGGAGAGTGTTTGGCGCGTGGCACCGAATGCCTTCAGGTAGGTGCTAAATTTCCAGCTGTTCTCTAGGTCTTTGGAAATGCGACACCCACTGCCACCGGCGCCGATGCCTGCGGTATGGGCGTGGAGATCAATGAACCGCGCTGCCGGCAGAGGAGCCGTGGGACGGTAGGGTCGATGCGTGGTCAGTACAGACGAGAGGCAGAAAGCTGAAGCCAGTACCGTCACGAGGCCCAAGGCCCACCAGCGACCCCAACGTTTGCGGGCGAATTGGCTCGAGACTTTTGTCTCAAAAGGCTCATCCGCTTGCGGTGGATTTCTTCGGAAAAATGACATTCGAGGGGCTTTCGATGATCCCTGTTTGAAACGGCGCTCGTTCATGACAGGCGACGTTACCTGTCGATCAACACGCCCCGTGAATCGAATGTTTCGCCAGCGAAGATCGGAAAAACCGATGTCTGCACCGCGTCGGGTTGTAATTTCCCGGATTGCCAGGATGTGAATCGCACCGGCGACCGGAGCGGGGCCGGGTCTATGGCCGAGGCTTTCGCCCGTAGCCCCAGATGAGCCAGGCACCAACTCCGATCATGAGCGTCAGCCACCAGAGGTAGCGGAGTTCGCGGGCGGCCATCTCAGCAAGGCGGGCGGCCCGCGGAAAGATCCAGATGAGCATTAGCCCCACAGCGGCCAAGCACAGGCCTTGAATGGCGGCACGGCGGCGGGAGGTCACGGTGTCGCTGGGGTTTCGGCGGGGCTGAGTGGCAACAGGAGGCCGGCCGCGTTGTGCTCCGACGGTGGGGGGATGACCATCGGTGAGCGGCCATTCCAACGCTCCACAATCTTCCAGCGCAGGAACGACGGGCTGAGCCGAAGGGCGTCACCGCGCACCCTTATGGCCTCCGCCTCGCCCTTGGCGCTGATGACGGCTGTTTCGGCCTCGATCTGCGTTTGGACTTGGGTGAATCGGGCCTGGTTGGCCTGCTGTTCAGCCACCATTTTGGCTTCGATGGCTTTTTCCAACTCCGGCGAGAGGTCGATGTCCCGCAGGACGATATCCTCGACTACCAAGAGCGATCCGATTTTCTGGGTGGCCAGATTCAGGGCCTTCTTTTTGATTTCCTCGCGGCTCTTGACGATTTGCTCGGCCGACAGCAGCGCAGTGACCTCCTTGATGGCTTCCTGCACACGCGGAGCGATGAGGCTGTCGAAGGGGTCTCCGGCAAATTCACGGTAGATGGGGACGACCGAAGCCTCGGGGATGCGGAAGAGGACCCGGAGGTCGATCTTCACTTGTTGCAGGTCGGATGAGAAACAGTCGGCCGTCACCGATCGGGTGCGCTGACGGACATTCACCCGCACGATGCTGGTAATGAATGGGGTCTTGAAGCCGAAGCCCTCGGGCAAGAACCCGTCTTGGGTCTTTCCGAGAGTTACCTTGAGCCCACGGGTGCCGGGATCAATGACGTAGGAGGCGGAGTTGAGGATGAGCAGGGCGGCAAAGAACGCGATGCCGGCAGTGATCCAACGAGAGGCGGTTTGTGGGCTCATGGCGTCAGCGCTTGATGGAACGAGTGGCCGGAGTGGCAGGCGGGGTGGGGGAGGTGGAACGCGAACCCGACGTGGGGGCTTCGGTTTTTTGTCCTTTGAGACGATCCAAGTCTTGGAAATTTAAGAGCACCTGATCCTTCCCCCCGATCACCAGCGGTGCGATGCCATCCCAGCGTTCAACAATTTGGAGATCCACGAAGGCCGGGTTTTTCTTGAGGGCCTCTCCACGGATGACAATAGATTCGGCCTCACCCTTGGCGCGGATCACTGCGGTATCGGCCTCGATTTGCACCCGCTGCTGGAAGTACTTGGATTTTGAGGCCTCTTGCTCTTGAACCATCTTGGCCTCAATGGCGTGTTCTAGTTCGCGGGTGAGGGCGATGTTCTGAATGACGATGTCCTCCAAGACGACCAGCGGTCCAATCTTGCGGCGGGCAATCTCCAGCGACCGTGTTTTGATTTGTTCCCGATTCTTGACGATTTGTTCGGCACTTTGGAGCGCGGCCACTTCTTTCAGGGCCTCTTGGACCCGCGGAGCCACCAGGCTTTCAAATGGGTCTCCATCGTAGTCCTGGAAAATTTTGACCACAGAGGTCTCGGGAATCCGGTAGAGCAGTCGTAGGTCGACCCGGATTTGCTGGAGATCGGAGGAGTAGCATTCGGCCAACTCTTCGGCGGTTTGCTGTCGCACCGAAATTGGAACGATTTCGGTGACGAAGGGGGTCTTTACTCCGAAGCCCTCCGGTTTGAAGGCCGGAGAAATTTGGCCCAGGGTCACTTCAATTCCGCGATATCCGGGTTTGACCACGAACGTTCCGGTGGACGCCATGATGAGGGCGCTGAAGAGCAGGAGACCGACTCCGATTACGCGCGCAATGCCTTGGGTACTCATGTTCGTTGTGGCCTGACAGTCGCGGAGGAGTGGCAGCGTGGCAACCAAGCCTTGAGGTCATTACAGCCAGAGTTCATTTGAAAAACTCGACCAATTCCTTCGGAGGTTGCCCGGTGGCAGGGCGGGTGAATCGTTGGCCGAAGGGCATGGTGCCTTCCAAGAAACCACCGTGGCTCAGAAAGAACTGACCTTTCTCAATGCCCATGAACCGATCCAATCGGTCGCTCTTGCCGGTGGGATCATGGCTGAAACTGGCCTCGATAATTTCCATCCACTCGCCAAGGGAAGTCCGGATCCACTGGCGGCCGTACAGTGCTTTTCGGGGCAGGTGCCCAGTGTTGCCTCCAAAGTTTTCGCTGAAGCTGTGCGGTCGGCGCAGCCATCCGCCTTCGCGAGGGGCTTTCCACGAAGAGATGAGCATCCAGCGATGACTCTCGGGATGGAAATAATGCCCTGAATAGACTGTGAATGTTTCGTTAGTGGGTTGGGCGGTGACCAGGAAGCGTTGAGTTTCACCGGTCCTCCAGGGGTATTTTAAATGGCTGTGGCCGCCGGTCCCCTCGTTGCCAAAATCGCCCGAGTAAACGCCGTCGCCCTTGCCCAAGAGTTGGACCCGCTGTTCGGCAGCGACCTTGTTTCGATCCACGGCTTCGTTGCCGCTGTCCCAGACCGAGAAAATGATGCGCCGTTCGGAGGGGCTATTGACTTGCATGCCGAAATAGCCCCGGTGCCAACCGCAGGCCATGTAGAAGGTGGTTACTGGTTCCTCGACCGCAGTGACTTCGCAATAAAAAGCGGCGATGGCGTTGGTCGGAGCCTGGTAGCTGAGGTGCACCGAAGCTGCGTTGCGTCGTTCCTTGAGGTTGAAGTGGGCCCCTTCGATGGCGGGACCCTTTAGGATCAGGGTCTCGAGCTGTCCGGCGTCTTGGCCGTTCTTATTGAGGGATTCCAGTCGGAAATCCTGATAACCGGGGCGTTCGATCGAAAAGGTGCCGAAGTCAGCGGTCACGGGCTCCGGACCTGAAACGCCCCGGACCGTCACTTCCCGAAATCCACCGGCCACGGTGAGGCGCAATTTGGATTCGGCTCCTTCGGCCAGGCGCAGGCGAAGCTTCGCCTGGAGCGCGCCCGGTTGGTTCAGGCGTCCGTACCAGTGAACCGAGTGCGCGGGGTCGGACCAACCGCGCACACCGCCACGCTCAGAAATGCGGGGTGAATCGGTGTCGGGCAGGGTGTAGGCCGTAAAGGCAGGCACCCGCAGTTCGTCGCCCCGCAGCGAGAATACACTCGCAATGAGCAGGGCCAGGAGGGGAGGTAGGATCCTTGGAATATCCCGAATCGACATGCCCGGAGCATCTCCGCTCTTCGGCTGAAATGGAACGGAGGAATGGGGCCCAGATCGGCCATGCGAATGGACGGGGCGAGTCGGCCGTCCTCGCCGAGCGCGAACCTTTTGTCGCTCGTGAAAATGATGACGGGTCACCCTCAGGTTCCCAGCCATTCCATCCTCTGTTGAACATGCATTGGGTCGGCCGCGACGTGCGGGTGCCCGATTCATACGCTTCGGTTGCCGGTTCGATGAGCCGGTTTCAGGGTTGCCTGTGCAGGGAGCGCCGCGAATAACTGAACCCATGGATCGACGATGGATTGGCTGGGGACTTTTGGCGGGGTTGGCTGTGTGGGGAGGCTGGAACCAGCGGCAAGCACAACGACTGGGGCACGAGTTGGAGGTGCTTCGCTCGGCGGACGCCGTGCTCGTAGATCAAGGGTCCATGGCTCACGGCGCGCCGGTGAGTGATCCTGGAGCGGATCGGGTGGCTGCTGAATTGTCCGCCCTCCGTGGCGAGGTGGTCGCGTTGCGGAAGCGGGTCGAGGAACGATTGCGTCCCGAGGAGCGCGGGCAAACGTCTGCAGGAGTGGGTGCCGGACGAGAGCGTGAGGAGGTGGGTCTCGTCGCTAAATCCGTTCCCGGTTACGTCCGCAGCGGTTGGGTGGATCGATCGGGCATTCCGGACGCAGTTCTTGATGGGTTTCGGCAACAATTGGGCGATGTGGTCATTGAGGGAGCGCACATGAAGCAGTCCGGAGGGCGCTTGTTCTACTCGATGGAATCCAAGACCCCTGAAGGTCGTGGCGTCGAAGTGTCATTGGACCAGTCCGGCGCGATCGTCCGGTTGCGAAGGGAACTCGAGTTGACTGCGCTGTCAGAAGGCATTCAAGCAACGGTAATGCAGGCCGTTGGTGAGGTGCCCATTCAGCGCGTTGCCGAAGTTTTTGAGGACGGCCAGATCGGTTACCGCGTGCACGCCAAGGCGCCGAATCAGTCCGTGGAGTTGGTTCTCAACCGGGAGGGGCAGGTCCTCCGATCGGAGACGACAGTCCGCGAGACCAAGCCCTGAATTGAGATGCGGAGTCGCGCGGCGGCCTATTCACCCGATAATCGCATTATGCCCGCCGATGAGCGCCCAGGGTGGCGCCCAGGGTGTCATCGCGACGGAGCCGTGCGACGCGATTCGGAGGGGTTTCAGCACGCCACCGCTGATTGAGTCCTCAGGTATGAGCGGGAGGAGCGACTTAGAGCTTGAGGCGGATCTGTGACACTTTTGCCTGTAATTCCGGCCCGATGTCCTCCTGAAACATGTAAGAATCCCGACTACCTCCGGTGCTCCAACTGTGCAGGAAGAGGAGTTTCTGTGCCGCCACCCAGCGGGTAGCGCCGTCGATGGTTAGGTGATTGCTGCCGACGGGCTTTTTACCGGGCCCCTGATGCGGCGGCATGCCTTTGAATGCAGAATCTCGACCACCGCCCCATTTGCCATCCACCTTCATCACGGCATCCGCAGCCAAGACCCACCCGGGCTCCGAAGTGGCGGTCTTCACCGGACTCCGTGAGTCGAAGGTGCCTGCGGGGTTGCTCCAGCGATCGATGCCTCCGTAGTACTGATAGCCAATGTTGAATTGCTTGTACTCGGGTTCGTAGGTGGGAAAATCCGGCCGGTTTGGGCACGTCCACATCTTGGCCACGGTTGAGTTTGTATCCACGGGAAGACCTAGTTGTCGGGCCGATCCTGCTTCGGGCTCATTAATGGAGATTTGCACCCAGTTGCCACCGTCGAAGCGCGCCTTGAGTAAGACGTCTTTGTTATCGTTGGCATACAGGGTCATGCCGATCCCGATCTGGCGTAGATTGTTCAGACACCGTGCTCGCTTTCCCTGTTCTTTCGCTCGAGCCAGTGCCGGTAGCAGCATGCTGGCTAGGATGGCAATGATTGCGATTACCACCAGTAACTCGATCAGCGTGAAGCCTCGGTGGCGGCACCGAGAGAGAGAATTCGATCGAAGCGGCTTCATGGGGATTGAAGGTTTGTTTCGCGATAAGGCATCTGCCGCAAGACCTTTGTCAAAAATCTTTGCCTATCCCGATTGCTCCCTCCCTTTGTCTATCCCCCAACTACAGTCGGGGATGGACATTTCGCCGAGAATTAACCACCATCCACTTAATCCTAGGACTCTCACATCCTATGGAGCAGTTTCTGAGGTCCGGTCCGGGACACTCAGGCTTTAAGCGTTTTAATAAATAAACCAAACCATCATCAAGCCCGCTTAAAAATATTTCGGCGTGAATACGTCAATAACATTTAAAATTATCGTTATTGTAAAAAATTTATTAGAGCGATTAAATGGGTGTCGTGAAAATGGTTTATTAACCGCTACGGTCAAAAATCCAGAGCAAGCGCTTCTAAGCATCTGATCATCAACTGATTTAAATGATTGGAACGCGTTCAAAACGATTAAAAACGAACCGTCGCTTGAGATCGTGGTATCAGAAAATAACCCCCAAGAGTTCATTAGAGCTATAGACTAAATAATGTCCACAACCGACCAAATCGCTGAAAAGCTTGCCGATCATCAGACTCAACTCAAATATGCCTTAGTTAATTTCAATGACACCCATTTGCGGCGCGGACTTTTTAACTTCTTTGGCGGAGGAGTTAGAACTCCGCAGTTAAAAATTGAACTCAACGAAATACTCGGCGCCCTAATTCCCGGTTTCCAAAATCTAGAAAGCCACACCATGAGCGAAATCAATAAAATAATTGAAGATCAAAAGCGCGAAATTGAGGCCAAGCTTGCACTCATCACGGGCAACAATCTTTCGGCTCTAATGACGGAGCGGAAGGCGTACGAGGCGAAGCTCTCCGAGATCGACGCCAAGATTCAGCACATTTGCGGAGAATTGGGACTTGATGTTGGACTGGAGTCGGCGGCGAAGCAGGAGCGGCGATCCAGGATGAGTGGGGAGGAAATTGACACAAAGATTCTAGAAGCCCTCAAGAATGCGCCCCAAGGACTGAGCCAGATCGCAATGAGCGAGGCCACGGGTGTGAGCTATGGGTCGGTTGTGAACTGGCTAATAGAAAATGCCAGCAAGGTCAGGACTGAAGGGGAGAGGAAAGGGAAGCGGGTGTTTTTAGTTGAGTGTTAGAACCCCCGCCGTCACGCCAATCCCACCGGGTGGCAAAAGTTTTGAGGCAACAGGCCCCCGTTTTTTGCATAGCCAGATATTTTAAAATTAATTTATATAACCATATGATCGACAAACAGGCTCTAAACACACCACGCCAAATTGGCGTAATGCCTGTCATTGTCCTAGACACCCTTGGAACCACAGGGCTGATATGGGGCGCACAGACTGCGTGCGCGCCAACGAGAGTACACAGGCAAACGATGATCACGCTCGGCACGATATGCCCCCGGCCAAGGCACCAAGCAGGGGAGGTTATATGACGAGCAACAGCAAACCCGCCGTGGGTACGATTGCAGCCCTGTGGCGTTTCCCGGTTAAATCAATGATTGGGGAACAGCTCCAGGAAATGGATGTGACAGATGCCGGCGTGCTCGGTGATCGTGCCTACGCGCTCATCGAGGCAGATACCGGCAAGGTTGTGAGCGCCAAGAGCATTAAGCTCTTTCCAGACCTGTTGCGATGTAAGGCCGAGTTCGTCGAAGCGCCAATGCGCGGCAGTGAGATGCCGCCGGTGCGAGTTACGTTACCGACCGGACTGTCGGTATGAAGCGACGCTGGCAATGTGGACCAGGTGCTTTCCGAGTATTTTCACCGAAGTGTGAAATTGGCCCGCGGCGCGCTGGAAAATTTCACGATCGATCAGTATCATCCCGACATCGAAGGCGCAGACCCTGGCGGGAATCGTGACGCCGTCGTTGAACAAAAACTGGGTGCAGCCCTGTTTGCGGTGATCGGTGCGCCGTCACCGGTCCCCCAAGGATCGTTCCTGGACGTATTCCCGGTGTCCGTGATGACGACCTCGACCTTGGCAAGGCTCAACGAATTAGCACCCCAAAGCCGATTTGATGCGCCCAGATTTCGCATGAACGTGATCATCCAGACCCATCAAGAGGGGTTTGTTGAGAACGCCTGGGTGGGTCTAGAGTTGGCGCTGGGCAGCAGCGTCAGGCTCAATGTGGCACTACTCGACCCGCGTTGCGTGATGACAACTCTTGCCCAGGACGACTTGCCCCAAGATATGGAGGTGTTTCGGACGCTGGTGCGGCACAACCGCGTTCAACTTCCGGGC